>DATJYL010000182.1 GCA_035499655.1 Pirellulales bacterium | reverse complement strand
TAATAAAACTTAGAATACCTCGCTCATGGCACGAGTTTTGAAGAGCAGTGTTTTTTCGCGCGGAACGAGCTTTGTTCTCCAACCCTTCGCGAACAATCAGCCGCCCAATTCACTTCGCCGTTGGGCGGGTCAACGTATATTCGCGATCGCCAAACGGTCCGCCGTGTGATTTCACTTTGATTTTTCCATCTGCAAATTTGCCCGCGTAAGAAACATCGTTGTCGGCGATCGTGACTTTGTAAGAAATGGCATCTTCGTCAACTTTGCCATCTTTCAAATCGATTTTTCCCCGCGGTCCCTCCACGGTGCCCGTCAGCTTTTCGCCGTCGATTTTAAAATCGTATTTCAGGAGAATGTCGTTGCCGTCAGGCGTTGCGAATTTGGTTTCCCAGGCGCCGGCCAAATCCACGACCCGAGAAATCGAATACTCCCGATCTCCTTGGGGCATGTGCGTGGTGATTTTGATTTTTCCGTCGGCGACCTTTCCATCGTGGAGGACGTGAAAATCGCCGAAGGAAACCTGGAACTTCAACTGGTCGCCGTCGATCTTTCCATTTTCCAAGTCGAGTTTTCCGGCTGGTCCTTCGACGGTGCCGGTAAGTTTATCGCCATCGATTTTCAATTGGTAAACCAAGTCGATGTCGTTGCCGTTTTCGTCTTTGATTTTGCCTTTCCACTGACCGTTGATGTCCTTTGCCGTGGCCGCGGCTCCAGCCGTGCCGGAAGTTGACGCAACGGTTGAAGCAGCTACGGGCGACAATGTGTATTTTCGGTCGCCGCCGGGTCCATGAACGGTAATTTCAATCTTCCCGACGACCCATTTCCCCTCGTGAGCAATGGGGTTACCATCGCGGATGGTGTTGAACGAAAACGCCTCGCCGTCGACTTTGCCGTCGGAGATGTCGATTTTACCGCGCGGGCTTTCAATCGTGCCGCTCAGTTTTCCATCCTCGACTTTCAACGTATATGTCAATTCACGCGTTTGACCGTCGGGAAATTCCACTTCTCCTTTCCAAACTCCGTTGAAATCGGCGGCAGCAGCGACCAAAACAGTCAAGAAAAAAACGCAAATTGCAAACAGCGGGGCGCAACGTGGGCGTCGGTTCATGGTTTTCCTCCACAGCATGAACAACGAGAAGCGGGTGAAGAGCACGAAGATAGCTATTTAACTCTCCCCGCAAAAATGCAGTCAAGCCGGAGCGCAAAAAAAATGCAGGTCCGAATGAACTGTGCGGTACAGCAAGAAACTTCGATCGACCGCACACACATCAACTGCAGTGTTGCAAAAACGATCAGCGCCGAAGGTCACGATCTCGAATCGCACTGGGTTCTGTGCAAAATTGGCACAGTCTGCAATGTGCGTTCAGCGCGGGATGGCGCGGATCGATACATCGTCGACCGAGAATTCGCCCACCCCGCCCAATAGCCCAATGTGCATAATGCATTTAGTCGCTTTCACCGGAACGGGAAGTTTTTCGGTTACCCGCTGCCAATCGAAGGTGCCACGATAGGGCCCGGCAAAATTACGGCCGATGATCGCCCAATTGTCGTCATAATACGTCAGCGATATTTGCGGCAGTTGATCGACGGTGGGCCCGGCCTTGATGTCGCGCCCCCGAATCATTGCGCTCACTTCAATTTGTCCGATCTTCTTTCCATCTACGGCAAAGCCTTGCAGCGCGCGGCTCGTGCGGCCCGGCACATCGTTGGTAAACGTGATGTAATGTTTGCCCTCGGGCGCATCGTCGGCATCCACCACTTTCATCAGTCGGCAGTAATACCAGCCACGGGGTTCGCCGTCGTCTCCCACGGGTTCCTCAAAGCCGCCGTGCACAATTTGCGGATGCAGCGGATCGGGCTGTACTTCTCGGCCAGCTTCGGCAGTGCCCGTCATCGGCACAAACAGCGTGGGACGCAACGGTTCGGCGACCAATTGGCCGTTTTTCTTGGTGTATAAATACAGCATTTGCTCGAAGCGTTCGCCGACGGGAATGACCATCTTCCCACCTTCTTGGAGCTGATCCACCAACGGCTGGGGCACTTTTTCCGGCGAGCAAGTAACAATGATTTTGTCGAACGGCGCGTGCTCCGGCCAGCCTTGGTATCCGTCGCCAATTTTCACATGCACGTTGTCGTACTTCAGCCGCTTGAGCGTTTGCTCGGCCCGCTTACCCAGCGGCTCCAAAATTTCAATCGTGTACACGTCTTTCACCAGCGGACTGAGCACGGCCGCTTGGTAACCGCTGCCGGTGCCGATTTCCAGCACCGTGTCGGTGGGCTGTGGATCAAGCTGCTCGGTCATGTAGGCCACGACAAACGGCCCGCTAATGGTTTGCTGCTCGCCGATGGGGAGCGACATGTCGTAATACGCGTTTTGCCGCAGTTGCCAGGGGACAAATTCGTGCCGTGGCGTTTCGCGCATGGCCTGAATCACCCGCGGATTTTTTATGCCTCCGCCGATGATATCATCTTCCACCATCCGATGGCGGGCTTCGTCCAGCGGCGATTTGCTCTGCGCAGCCGCCAGCGAAGGCCGAAAGCACCAAGCGGCCGCCAGCAGGCAAACAGTGACCACCGGCAAGCAAGTGCCGGAAGCAGAACGCGTGCGGCTTCGCATCGCCGTCAACCGAAAAGAAAGCATGCCGCTCATCATAATGACACGGGACGGCGGTTTACGGCGATCAAGATCAGGGAATGCAACTCCGGGCTGGATCGCCAATTTCCGCCAATGGGCAGCTACCGTTTATTGTGAACGCGCCAGTATGTTGATCGCGATTAATCGCCGCACCGATTGCCGATTAACCGCCCGGCAAACCGCCGGGCAAAGTGTTATCCCCCTTCTTCACGTCAAGTAATTCCACGTCGAACACCAGCACGGAGTTGGGGCCAATGTCGCCGCCACTACCATGTTCTCCGTAGGCCATTTCCGAGGGAACAAATAATTGCCACTTATCGCCAACCTTCATTAGTTGCAGCGCCTCGGTCCAACCCTTAATCACCTGATTCACCGGAAAGTCGACCGGTCCCCCGTGGAGGTCCGAGCTATCGAACACGGTGCCATCCAATAGCGTCCCCTTGTATTGCGCCTTGACCATGTCCGTAGGCCCGGGCGTGGGACCGGCGCCCGCTTTAATCACTTTGTATTGCAGCCCGCTAGGAAGCGTTTTCACGCCGTCCTTGGCTTTGTTGGCCGCCAGAAACGCTTCCCCATCTTTCTTGTTTTTGTCGGCGACGGCTTTCATTTTGTTTTGCAACGCTTGATGAAAACTGATCATCGCCTGCTGCAAATCTTCTTCGCTCAAGGCAGGCTTTTTCTTATCCATGGCGTCCGACAAACCCCGCATCAAGGCCTGCAGGTCAATATCGTCGGTAGTCAACTGGCCGCCGCGCATGTCGTCGCCAATCCGCAGGCCAATGCCGTAGCTGGCCTTTTGCTTGTCGGTGCTAAGTCCTGGCACAGCCGGCCCAGTAGCCGTTTTGGCCGGCTGAGTCAGCGGCACCAGGCCTCCGTTGGCGGGAACTTGCTCCGGACGGGGCTGTTGAGCATCGGCCGTAAGCGCGGAGAATATCGTTGCCGAAATCGCCATCGCCACGATGAATGCCGGGAAAAGAAATCGTTTCATGATCCAAATATCCTTGTCGAAAAGTCTTGATTATTTTGCAATAGCGGGCGCCTCGCCGAGACCATCCCGGCCGAACTATTCTACGGCAAAGCGCCCCTCTTGGTGCAGACGAGAATTCGGCAGAATCGGAATTATTTGCACGATTGCTAGCGAATTATTACTGAAACGGTTAGCGTAGAGCGTTGATATAGGCCGAACGACAAGCCTGCTAAGCCGCAAGCGGTTGGAATTCTTTTATCAGTGCACGATTTTCCTTCCAGACTCTTGGCCCCCCTGCCCTATGAAAACTAATCCCGTCAAAAAAAAATTGAAAGCCGGCCAGCCCTCGTTCGGCACGTGGCTTAGCCTGGGGGATTTGTATGCCGCGCGGGTCATGGCCCGGCTGGGCTGGGAATGGCTCACGCTGGACATGGAACATCAACCCATCGATTGGTCGCAGGCCGCCGCCATCTTCGGTGCCATTGCCGATGCCGGCTGCGTGCCCCTGGCGCGCGTGCCGGAAGGAAATCATTTTCTCATCAAACGGGCGCTTGACGCCGGGGCCTGGGGCATCGTCGTCCCGATGATCAACACCGTGGAGCAAGCCCGAGAAGTCATCGCCGCCACAAAATATCCGCCCATCGGCAACCGCAGCTTGGGCGGGGGCCTGCACGCGCTGAATTTCGGCGGCACCACCGCCGAATATTTTCAGCGTGCCAACGACGAAATTCTGGTCGTGCTGCAAACTGAAAGCCCGCAGGGCATTGCCAATGCCGAGGCAATTTACAGTCTGCCGGGCGTGGATGCTATTTTTGTCGGCCCCGTCGATCTGCGAGCCAACATGCGTAAACCCAATGGCTCCGATGCGAGCGATGCCGAGTTCGAAGCGGCCCTGGCGCAAATCATCGCTGTCGGCAAAAAAACAGGCACGCCCACTGGCATGCACGTCATGTCTGCTGAGATTGCCCAGAAACGCGCCGCTCAAGGCATGCAGTTCCTGGCCGTGGCCAGCGAACTGCGAATGATGACTGCCAAAGCCGAAGAGTTTTTGAAAACGCTGAAGTCAGAGTCGGGCAAAGCGAACATCGCCGGCTATTGAAATGCCGGCAATCTTCACGCTGATTACGCCGTAATGCCCTTGGTCAGCGCCATGAAGGCGCCTTCCAGATTCAGTTCGTCTTCTTTGAACAGGGTCAGCTTGTGGCCGTGCGAAACAAGCTGCGTGGCCAGGTCGCTGTAGTCTTGCAGGCCTTCTTTCAACGTGATCACTATGTCGCGGTGTCCCGGCTGTTCGCCGGGTGCAAGTTCCACTCGGTCAACGGCGTTGTGCTGCTCGATCAGCTTCGCAGCGGCTTCTTGCGGCCCTTCCACACGGATGCGCAGCACGATTTGGCGGCGGACTTTTTTGATGAGCTCGTTGACATCTTCGTTCCACAAGAGTTCGCCGCGCTCGATGATGCCGATTTTGTTGCACATATCGGCCAGTTCCGGCAAAATGTGGCTGGAAACCATCACGGTTTTGCCCATCTCGCCCAACTGCTTAATCACGCGGCGAATTTCAATCCGCACGCGAGGGTCCAATCCGCTGGCCGGCTCGTCCAGTAGCAGCACTTGCGGATCGTGCAGCAGCACCCGAGCCAAGCCCAAGCGTTGATTCATGCCGCGCGAAAGACTTGTCGCCAGGGCATCGCGCTTGTAACTGAGGCCGACCAATTCCAAAGCATCGTCGCACACTTTGCGGCGCTTCTGACCGTTGATGCGGTAGGCGGCGGCGAAGAATTCCAGGTACTCGATGACCTTCATGTCGTCGTACACGCCGAAAAAGTCGGGCATGAAGCCGATCAGCCGCCGGATTTCCTTGGGCTTGGTGTAAATCGAGTTGCCGCACACGTAGGCTTCGCCCCACGTGGGGTTCAGCAGCGTGGCCAGCATCCGCATGGTGGTGGTTTTGCCCGCGCCGTTGGGGCCGATGAAGCCGAACACATCTCCCTTGTCGAGCTTGATCGACAGAGATTTCACGGCGAACAGCTCGCCGTATTTTTTCGTTAAATCACGGGTTTCTATCACGTCGCCGCCTTTAATCGTTGGGCTTATTCAATCGGGCGATTTCACGGGCAATACAAAACGATACATGCTGGTGTGGCGGTTCGCTGCGTCGTCGGCCACGGGCTGGCCATCGATTTGCACCACGGCGCCGTCGGGGCCGCGGCCCACCAAAATCGCCCGGCCAAATTTTAGTTGATTTGTCAGGTCCACAAATCGCTGATAACGATGCAGCAAACCGGTGTAATTGGCTCCGCCGGCCGCCTCGTGAAACATCATGACTTCGATGATGCGCGGCACGTCGAAGCTGGTGCGATCGTAAGTTGGCACTTCTTCGCGAGCATCAACCGTGCGGCGCTTGGTGAGATAGGTGTCCATGGTTTGCGGTTCCAGTGATTCCAGCGCCACCGATTTTCCCGGCGTCAGCGTCCCCAACGGATAGGCCCAGCGATCGAACAGCAACACACCATCGCGCAATTCCGCCGGCAGATGATGCACCACCGTGCCCCGGAGCCGGTGATCGGGCGCGGCGGTTAGCGACGCCTCGAGCTGGCCGCCTGCGGCTTCCCAACGAGCCACAAAACTTTTGCTGGACCACGCGGCCAAGGGCGCTTTAGAAATTGTGCCGGCCGACACATCAATGGTGTAAGGCTCGTCGAACAGCGGCGGATTGACTGTCGCCGAGTTCATGCCTCCCAAACCCGTGCCTGCCAGGCCAAACCAACTCAGCAGCGCCGGAGTAGCGCCCTCTTTTTCAGAAGCATTTTGGGTTGCATCGGCGTCGGCATTGGCTTGGTTCCACGCCGGCTGGACGCGCAAATCGTAAACAGCATTCTCAGGGCTGAACACGTTAAACCAGGTGGTTCCGCGCGTGCTGCCGCTGGCCAGATCGACGTCCAGCAAATCCACTTGATTGACATGCCGCACGTTGCTCTTGGCGTAGTTTGCCAACGTGTAGGCCCCCAGGCAAAACACGATCACCGTGGTCGGGAACACAATCCAGGCCAGCGATTGCCGCCGCAGCCAACGGTTGACGATTAAATAATTCATCGGAAATAAAAACCCAACGTACGCCAGCGCCAACATCGCCACGGCCCAAAAGGGAACTAACTGCACGCCTGCAAATTGATCGAGTGCCCCGCGCAGTTGCCCGCTCAGATCGACATACCCCAACTGCTTGCCTTGGTTGATGGCATGCGTCTGGCCCGTTTGATTCCCTGGAAATGTGCTCCGGCCCAGCAACCGTTCCAAAAACTTTCCACGGCTGGGCCAGTCGGTAAATGGCGGCTGGTGCAAATCCAAGCTTACGAAAATCACTTCCCCAAATCCCAGGGGCCAACGTATGACCAGCGGCAAATCTTCGGACCGAGTTCCGCCGGATAATTCGATGCGGCTACCCGGACGGATGTTCCTCCATTGTGAAACACGGATCGAAGCGCCTTCCAGCCGCTGCTCCGCCGCGGCATAGTTTTCAAGTGGACCGAAACGTGCCGCCGGCAAATTGATGACGCCCGCCAACTCGCCCGGAGCGAACCGCTGCAACGGCGCACCCTGGCCCAGCACGCCTTGGGCCCCCTCGCCGCAACTCACCAGCAGCTTGCCGCCTTGGCGCACCCACTTTTCCAAGGCGTCCAAGGCCGCGGCATCTAACAGCGATTTATCAACCGCAGGCGCTCCGGCTATCACCAGCATGTCAACGCCATCGTAACCATACCACTGCTCAGGCAAGGCCTGCCGCTGGTCAATGGTGACAACCGCTGTCCGCTCCGGATCGTTTTGATTCAAACGTTGAAATGTTTCCGGCAAACCGATCGAGGCCCCTACTTCCACAATCAATTCGTTCGTGGCCGGCAAGGCT
The DNA here is from genome assembly GCA_035499655.1 of Pirellulales bacterium. Taxonomy (NCBI): domain Bacteria; kingdom Pseudomonadati; phylum Planctomycetota; class Planctomycetia; order Pirellulales; species Pirellulales bacterium. Next base: position 28,444 of record DATJYL010000182.1, on the reverse strand, counting down.
TCCGGCACAACGCCGTCGGCCACCTCTGGCAACATCTTCGCTGGATGTTCACCCTGCTCGTCCAGTGGGGTCAGCCGCACGCGAATCGGCTGGTTGGCACGGCCTATGCGGGCATAAGCGGTCGCTGTTTGCCCCGCCGTCCAATTGACACGTGGCCCGGTGAACCAGGCGGGCACTCCGTCGCAGTCGGCGGTTTGAACGTCAATGCGGCCCGTCGCGCCTGAATCGCCGCTGGCTCCACTTAGAGTCACTTGCACCGGCGTCCAGCAACCGAGCTTATAGTGGTTTCCGAATCCAACCTGAATGCTTGTGACTTCCGGGAGCAGCCCCGAATTGTCCGCAGAACCGTCGGCCCATGCAGACGTAGCGCCCAATGACAGCCAAAAGCTGAAAAGCAGCGAACACGCGAAGAGAAAAGACAATCGCACCATCAAACGCGCCATGCGCTGGAAAACCTGGGTTGAACAAATCATGGGGGGGCGTTTTGCCACCCTTAGCACTCGCGCCGCTTCCTTTATTGTAGTTGGACGCTGCCGTCCGCCACTAGCTTTTGGCCGCTTCCAGCACTCGGGCGGATTTGATGGTCACCGGTTTTTGCGGGCGATCGTTGCGATCGGTGGGCACCTCGCCGACGGCTTTTACTACGCTGAGGCTTTCCGCGTCGGCGGTTTTGCCAAACGCCGTGTATTGGCCGTCCAAATGCGAATGCGCCCCCAAGCAGATAAAAAACTGCGAGCCGGCGGAGTTGGGGTCGTTGGTTCGGGCCGCGGAAAGCACGCCCGGCTCGTGCCTCATTTTATTGAACTCCGCCTTGATGGTGTAGCCTGGTCCGCCTGTGCCCGTGCCTTCCGGGCAGCCGCCTTGAATCATGAAGCCCTTGATGATGCGATGAAAAATCAGCCCATCGTAATAGCCGATTTTGGCCAGACCCAAAATGTTGGCCACGTGCCCTGGGGCGACATCGGACCATAAATCGAGCACAATTTTTCCCGCCGTGGAGTCGAGTTCGAGCTGATATTTTTTATTTTTCAGGTCGAGCGTTTTCTGCGCCGCCTCGACTTCCGCCTTGCGATTTTTGGACATGCGTATTCCCCTGCGAGTGAATTGCCGTAATCAAGCCGTGAGCCAAGTTACCAGATGTGGCGGGGACAGACAACGAGCCATTTCTCGGCGATTCAAATCGCCAGCCGTTGGATCTGCTGCAAACGCTGGGCAAACACCGCATCGTCCAGCACAGGCGTGGCCCCGGCGGTCGAAAGCGATTCGGCTAATTCCACCCAACTTTTGCACCCGGCGATGTAGGGGCTGTCGGACACTTCGTGCGGCGTCGGCACACGGTAAATACGAACAGCCAGCACGAACAACCCCGGGTGACGGTAATGGAATCGCTGCTGGATGGTTTCGGTCGAAAGGATGTGCTCGCCAGCGAGCCGCTCAATCGTGGACAAATTAGTAAGTTGAAAAACTTCTTCCACGACGGCGTACAAATCGACGAGAAACTTTCCTGGCGACGGGAGTTTATTCTGAACTTCCTGCCACACCGGTTTGGCATCGGGCGTCAACTGCGATAAATCTTCGTGAAACCGCGTGGGCAACAACCAGAATTCTCCGTACTTTACGCGAAATTCTTCCCGCCCTTCGTCAAGGCCCCCCTTGCGCAAAATGATGGTTTGCCGGCCTGATCCGAGCGCCGCACACACCACTGCCCATTCTTTGAAGGCAACACGATTGGAAACCAACATTCCCGCAGCTTACCTCGGGTCGCAGAGGACAATTTTGCATGAGCCGCAAATGAACGCGAATGAACGCAAATTATTGTTTTTTCCTATTTGCGTTCATTTGCGGCTGAAATTTGCTGGATTGATTCTTTAGCCAAGCGCGACAAGCGCGGACCGTCGCCGACGGCGGCATTTAGCGCCGGCACTGCGGCCGCAGCCGCGGGTCCAATTTGCCCCAGTGCCCAGGCGGCGCGTTCCCGCACAGCCGTCTCCGGATGCGATTGCAATGCACCGGTCAACTGCGGCACCGCAGCGGCTGCGTCCGATTCTAAGCGCCCCAACAGCGTGGTGGCCCAATAGGCAACATCTAGCCGTTTGTCCAATAACAGCTTGGCTAACTCTGCCACATCACCCACAGCCGGCGGCCCGAGCGATTCCAGCGCCGCCGTGGCCCATTGGCGAACGGATTCATCTTGATCGGCAGTCGCCCCAACCAGGGCCACTGCCGCAGGCTGGGCGGCATCTTCCAGGTGCGCTAATTCTTCAGCGGCCGCGGCCCGGGCGGCGGGGTCGCTCGATTTCAAACCGGCCAAAGCTAGCGAAACTTCCATTTGAGATAAGCCACTGATCGATGGAATTTACAGTTGGTTTCATCGCGACCGGCGGTCGCGGCTTTATGAACGATCCAGGGTATCGATCCAACGAACCAGTTCCGCCAATTCTTCGGCGGTGAGCGGACGGGCGATCTCGCCTAAATCGAGCTCCGTCACCGGGTGCTTGGCTTCGCGCAGTCGCTTGATGCCTGCGGCCAGTGCGGGCGAGGGCTTATTCGTGGTGGTGGTAAAAACCGCCAGCCGCTGGACGGGGTCGTTCTCTGGCGGTCTCATGCCGGGGGGCATGGCGGCGTTGATGGCGGCCACGCCGCGAATCAAATCTCGATTTTGTCCGGCCAGCAAATAGGCCATTCCGCCGCCTGCTTCTTCGCCCATCACCACAATCCGCGCGGGGTCGATGTTGTACTTTTGCACCACGTCATCGATGGCTTTGCGAATAAATTCCAATTCCGTGCGTTGCCAGCGGGCCGATTCGGCGCTGTTGGGAGCCAGCAGAATCAAATCGTTGGCTTCGCACAGCGGCTTCCACTTGGCAATCAGCTCGTCGGCTTTGTAACCGCCGGCCGGATGCAGCCATACCACCAGGCCGTGCGGCACATGCGAATTGTAAGTGGATGGCACGTACGCCAAGGCGCCGCTGGGGGCCTCGGGAATCTTAATTTCGATTTTTCCCGTGGCTGGCGGGTTTTTGTCCGCCGGCGGATTGGCGTCATGCGCCGGCGCCAACTTGTCGGGAACCGTCTCCGGCAGCGTGGCCAATTTTGCGTCCAACTTTTGTTTTTTACCTTCTCGTTCGATCTCGACCTGCACCGCCTGCAGCGGTTCCAACGCCGACAAAAGTTCCTGCAACTGCAAGCGATCTGTTAGCGTTTCTCCGTTGACAGATTCGATTCGATCGCCCGGCAAAATGCCCACCTTGGCCGCCGGACTGTCCGCATAAACTTGCCGCACCACCACGCCGTCCTGGTGTTTCCCAGCGATTGGCTCGTCGTCTTTGTCTTTGCCGTCCTTTTTCTTATCCGTTGTAGCCTTTGCCACGCCGGGTTTGTCCTTATCCGCGGCGCCGCTTTCTTGGGCGTGCTCATCGGGTTGAATTTCACGCAGCGGCAAAATTCCCAAAAACGGATGAATGTACAAGGGGAGCTTGGCGACCAATTCGGCGGAGCGCTCGATCCGCTCCTCGCCGCGCAGCGCCACCACATTGATTTTTTCTCCGGCGTAAAGGGGCCCCAACTGGTGATGCAATTCGGAGGCACTGTTCACTTTCACGCCGTTGATTTCGGCAATGCGGTCGCCGGCTTTGAACCCCGCCGCAGCCGCCGGCGATTTCGGATGGCTGGCCGCGATCATCGGCGGATCGGCGTAAGGGTCGCCCGGCCGCAGGCTTACGCCCAACAGTCCGGGATTCAAATCCTCACCCTTTTTCAACCGGTCCAACACCCGGTTGATTTGCTCCAACGGAACGGCGAAGCCAATGCCCGAATCGTACCACTCGACGCCGGCCACTTCGCTGGTTTCCTGAGGCGACATGGGCACCAACACGCCCAGCACCCGGCCCTGCAAATCGACCAGTGGCCCACCGTAATTGGCCGGCGAAATTTTGGCGTCGGTTTGAATCGCCCGGCCCCACACGCGGTTCAACGCGCTGATAATGCCCACCGACATGTTCGGCTGATCGCCGTCGAAAGTTCGTCCGACGGCAATGGCCCATTGCCCCACGGACATTTCGCTGGTTGGAGCAGCCAGGGGCACGGGAAGTTGCTTCTTCGGATCCAATCCGTCGGTGGAAACTTTCAAGAGCACGAGCATGCGGCTGTGATCGTGCGCCACCACTTTCGCCGGCAATCGAGTGCCATCGGGCAAATCGACCAACATTTGCGCCGGCTGTTGGACGAAATTGAACGCGCTGGAAATGATGTACCCGTCCGACGAAACAATCAGCCCCGACGTGGGACCCGTGCCCACCAGCAAATTGCCGATGGTTTCCAGCCCGCCCAACGTTTCAATTCGCACCACGCTGGGGGCCACGCGGTCGACGGCCGCTTTCATGGCCGCTTCTTCGCGCAGCGCTAAATCATCCGCCGCGCGCAGCGGCGCAGCGCACATCAGGCCGCACAAAGCGGCGCAGATTAAAGCCACCCCAAACCGGATTTCAAACTTTAAGTTTGGACAGCACACCTTCATCCCCATTCCTGTTTCGAATTGCCGGGCAGCTGAGCATGGTCCCGTCATTCGCCGCCGGGCTTCAGCGTAACATCCGTCAACTCGCCGGAGCGCAGCAATACTAAGTGCACTTCGGCGTCGCGGTCAAGCTTTGCTAATTCCGTCGCCAGTGCGTTGCACGATTGCACCAATTGATTATCGACGAAAACCACTAAATCATCCGGACGAATGCCGGCCTTGGCCGCCGGCGAATTCTCCCGCACCGTGTCTACAAACGGCGGCGTGCGCTCCAACACATTCGGAACCAACACCAGCCCCAGATCGGCCGCCGTCAATGTCTGTTCCGGATGGGCGGGCGTGGCAGGGGTTGTCTGGGCCTGACTTTTCCCCGCCTTAATGGCTTCCACGGCTGGCGCTAATTCGCTGGCCGGCAAGGCGTAGTTGAGCCAAATGTTATTCCGCGAATTCCGCAATTGCTTTCCCAACAGCCCCAATAATTGACCATTCAAATTCGTGAGCGCGCCACCGGCCGCGCCCGGATTATTGGTCATGGCGTCCAACACATACACGGGCCCTTGATACGCAATTTCATACGCCCCCCGCCGGGCCGCCAGCGTCGTTACCGCGGCAATCGAGCCGTGCAGCACGCTCACCGGTTCGTCCCCCGTGGCCACGCCGAACAAATTGCTGTACGCCAGCACCCGTGTGCCTTCCACGCCGGCTTTTGCCTGCTGCAAATCGAAATGCGGCAAATCTGCGGCGTCGATTTTGAGCACCGCGATTTCCAAACGCGGGTCGGCCCCCACCAGTTTTCCGTCTAGTTTTCGCCCGTCGTCCAGCGTGACGGTAATGGTGTCGGAATCGAGCACGTGGCTGAAAACTGTCAGCACGTACCCGTCGGCCGAAATTAAAAAGCCCGATTGATACGCCTCCAACCCGCGCAAACCGCCGGCTCCGTAAATTTTGACCGTTTTGCGTTGCACTTCCCGAACGGTGTCGGTCGTTTTGGCGGCCCAAGCAGTGGAAGCGCCCAGCGGCGCGAAAGCCGTCAGGGCGATCAAGCAGGTCGTTGCTAAACCGCAAGCGAGTGGGTGACGCCGCGGACGATGAATTCCGGGAATAGACGATGGTTGTTGCTGTGGGCCCATCACGGTGTTTTCTCCGCAGCTTTTTGCAAATCGAACCCCGTCAGCGCGAACACGCCAAACACAGCATCGCCGCAACGCACCTCCATGCGGTGCGGCAACCAATGGCCTTGTTCTTCCCGATATTCGCCGAAGTATACCTCGCACGGATCGGTCTCGTCGTCCGGATACATTTCCAGGCATAGCAGCGTGCCGTCGGCGGGGTCGCAATAAAATCGCGTATCGACCCCTTCGCCCACGGCCAGCAGTACGTCGCACAGGCCGTTGTGACCGGGCACTGGTGCTAAGCCTTCGTACGTCACTTGGCCGTATTTCCCGGGGCCGCCGACCAACAGCTTGCGCCACAGTTGAAGCGCGGCCAGCAAGCCGCCGCTGCCGGGCGGATTCAAAATGGCCGGATTCGCGCCGGCGTCGATTCCATCGGTCACGGTGATTTTCGACGGCGCCGGACTCGTCGGTAAATCCATGTCGCAGTCCGTCTCGCTCAGATGAATTGTCACCGGGCCGGGCGACATGTTCTGCACAATGGCCGGCGGACCGAACATGGGAGCCGCGGCAATTTGTTGACCGCGTAGGGTCCACGTGCCGGCCGCTTGGGCAAAATCTCCTTTGGCAACTAGCGCTTTCCAAACGCGCTGTGTGTTTTCGCGATTGAAATAGAAATTCGCGTAACCAGTCCGTTCTTCGTATTGCTTTTTCAATTCTTCCGGCACGGGCGCGTGAACGGCCTGTTCCAACTCGCTGGGGTTGGCGGGCAGCTTGGGCGGTTCGCCTGGTTTTGGCTCTTCGCCCGGCTTCGGTTGCTCTCCAGGCTGAGGTTGGTCGCCCGGCTTGGGCGGCTGCCCGGGTTGTGGCTCGTTCCCGGGTCGACGGCCGTCGCGCGGTTGCCGCCCATTAGGTCTGGGCGGTTCCAGTTCGCGCTCCGCATCAATCTTTGCCAGCAACTCCGCTTCGGTGTGCACGCCCATCAAGCGCACAAACGTGTCCGTATTTTTTCCATCGCGGCGGTAGGTGATTGCCACCCGCCATCCTTTGGGAAAAATGCCGAGGTCGTTTTTCAGACCGTTCACGCTGTGAACAGGCCGCCCGGCAAACGACACAATTTCGTCGTCGTAGCGCAAGCCGTGTCGGTAAGCGTCGCTGTGTTCCAGAATATCGCTCACCAGCACGCGGCCATCGTCCGAAGTGGCCACCCTTGCGCCCAGCGTGGCATGATCGACAATCCGGCCCGATTTCAAATCGCCCAAAAAGTTTTTGATTTGGTTGATCGAAATGGCGTAGCCCACCCCGACATTCACTCGCCCGCGCTTCTCGAACGAACCGCGGCCATTGATGCCGATCAATCGTCCCTGGGCGTCGAACAACGGTCCGCCCGAATTGCCCGGATTAATGGCCGCATCGACCTGCAAACAGTCGGTGTATTCCAACAGCGTGCCCGAAGGATATTGGTAGCGATGCACCCCCGACACCACGCCATAAGCCACGCTGGGACGAAAATCGGTGGCCAGCAAAAACGGGTTGCCCATAGTGAAGCACCAATCGCCCGGTTGCACTTCGTCGCTGTCGGTCAATTCGGCGGCGGGAAAATCATCGCGGCCGTACAGTTTTATCAAGCCCACGTCCCCCACCGGATCGAGCCCCACGATCACCGCATCGTACAGCTTGCCGTCAGCCATGCCGCACTTCATGAACGTGCCGCACGGCCGGGCCACGTGAAAATTGGTCAAGGCGTAACCGTCGGGCGAGATGACGACCCCCGAACCGCCCCCCTGCCCTCCGGGCACGAAGATAGCCAACACCGATGGCATCGCTTTGGCCACTGCGGCAATGCGGGCTTGCTCGGCCTGAGCGACGGCGGGATCGATTTTCAGCGCCGCTTCTTCTGCGATCGTGGTCCGGGTGGCGCCCGCCGCCATCAACAGCGCCACAATCGGGCAAATTGGAAAGCGGTATTTCATTTCAACATCCTTGCCTCTGCGAGGTCGAGAAAATCGCCCGCGTCGAATTGGTCGCCGTAATCGACCAAAATGGAAAGCCGCTTGGCGCCAGCCACGTTCAAATCCACATCCACCGGCGCGTCCTTTCCGGTAAGCGCCCGATCGAACAGCGATTTCCCATCGGCCGAAATCGAGAGTCGCACATGGCCCGCTTCTCGCACGGCATCGTCAATGCCGGCGGTGGCTTTGAATTGTTTCATGCCTGCGGGCACACGGTACTCCAAAGCGGTGCGGCTATACAGAGCCAGACCTTTGTTATACGTCTTCCCGCCCAAGCGGATCGGTTGATGCTCGCGCCCTTCGTCACGTAGCGGGGCATAATATTGCGCCATGGCCGGGACCGCGTTGCCGAAATCCAGATACGGCGTCCACTGCGTGCTTTCCGGTTCCAAATCGCTGAGGAAAGCAACTTTGCCGGCGGAAAAATCGAGCTTGGTGACTTGATCGCCAGAGAGAAAGAAAAATTTATCACCAGAGAGCGTGGTGACTTCGAAGCGCCCAGCAGGATATGTATTGTTTGGCGGGACGAACGACAATTCTTTCGCGTACAAGCGCCAGCCAGACGCATTCTCAACAACACATACCGGATCAGGAAGTTTGTCGGCCATTTTGTGAAAGTAAACTAAGCCGTCAACTTTTGCGCGGCTGACGGGATAGGTTTCACCATCGACTTTCAAAATCACGTAATTTTCATCGACTTCCCCCACGCTGCCTTCCATGAAATCTATTTGATCCTTTTTGCGTACAACTAACAAATCGCCGGTTGCATCGGCGCCGACATTTTTCGGCCAGACAGCGGAAGCAGGATCATCGGGCCGTGAAAACCGGACGCTGTGGATTGCAGTCGTGGATATCTTTGCGGTTTTGTCAGCATCAAAAATCAAGTTAGCCGAACCGTCTTCAACGGTGAACTCGCTCGTCGCCAGCTTGGAACCATCGATCAATTCAATCCAGGCCGCCGGTTTTTCAACAGCCGGGGGAACCATGGACTGCGGCACGACGTTCAAAACTTGGCTGAGCGGCAGCTTTGCATCGCCATTTTCGGTCTTGAGTTCGATGCCATCCGTGGAAAGTTGCTGCAATTCTCCCTTTGTAACGCCGCCATCGACGGTGTTCACCTGCACCTCGGGCGAACCCACGGCGACTGCGGCCATTAAAATCAGCGAACCAAACATGAATGCAAAATCCTTTTGAAAACCGAACCGAGCCGTGCTTCTCATTTTCGACGTTACTTCTGCTGCTTGTCCTCATCTTCCGCGGCCAGCCTTCGGAAGTATTGCTCGATCACGTCGCGGTAGTGCGAGGGAAAATCTTTGCTGATTTGCTGCATGGCTTCTTCACGATCTTTGGGCGGCAGGTCCCCCCAACCGCTCTGGTTGCCAATGTCTTTGCTTTTCACTTCGCCTGCTCCTCGGCCACGCGCCAAGCGGCTGTCGGCCGCCGGATTGCGCGAACGAATGCCTTGGGGATTTCCCTGGCCGCCGGGTTCGCCGGGTTGCTCTTGACCTTGACCTTCTCCCTGCCCGCCGCCGCCCCCCATGCCATTGGCCATATCTTCCAGTTGCTTGATCAATTTATCCAGCGACGCGACAATGCCGTCCTCCTCGCCGCGCACCTTCTTGCCGGCCCGGCCGAAATCCAGCCGCCGCGTCACGTCGTTCATTCGCCGCGAAATGTGATCCAGCGATTCATCCTCCAAGCCCGATAAATCTGTCTGCATCAACTCGGCCACTTCCTCATAGCGCCGCGGAATGGCCTTCCGCTGCTCCAGCAATTGGGCGATGGTTTTCAACCCTTCGTCTTTGTGCAGCATCCAGTGATGGCACACGCTCTGGTAAAACAACAGCGCGGCCGGATCGACCACGTCCGCCGGTTGCAAGCCCTTCAGTTGTTCCAGGCCCTCGTCGTACAGCCGCTCCTGAGTCAGCCATTGGCCTAACCACAACCGCATATTGTTGCGGAAGAACGCCGGCGTTTTTTCGTCCGACAGCCAGGCGAATTCCGGCGTTTTTGCTTCGCCGTGCGGTTTGGAACACACGTCGGCCAATTGTTTGGCGTCCGGATTAACCAGCGCAAAAGTCGTCACGACGCGTCCCAGGAGCGGTGTTGAACTTGTTGTCCCGCTGGTTTGGGCCGGCTCGGCTGCTTTTTCCGGCCAGAGTGCGGCGGCTTGCTGGCGAAGCGCCTCGTCGGTTTTTTGTTCGTTCATCCAAGCCAGCACTTCGCCGCGCACTTCCGCCGCCGTGGGAATTTTCCACGTGGGTTCACGGCCAAATTCTTCATCCAGCGCCACCTGTGCCCGAGCGGTTGCCGCGAAAATCGCCAGAAGAACAATCAATCCCAGCAACACCCTTCTTGCCGGCAGGCATTCGCCTTTCGCTCCTCGCCGCCATGTTTTCCAAGTTGCATTTCGCGTCATTTGTTCTTTCCCACCACAATGTCCCGCGTGGTTTGGTAAATTCGCTGTTCTCGTTCGCTAAGCCGCTTGACCGCCTCCAGCAAATCGGGAGCTTCGGCCTGCTCGGCGCCGTCTTGCAACAATTTGGAATAGCGCTCGGTGCGGGTGTTTACACGCATTTGCAAAGCGCGGATCATTTTCAATTCGGCGATGGCGTCCACCAGCGGCTGATCTTGCTGGCCACCGCCGCCACCGCCCCCTGCGCCGCCTTGTCGCTGCTGCTGATCTTTCTGCGCCTTTTGCAGCGCCGCCACCATTTCCTCCAGCGATTTGACAATGTCTTGCTCAATGCCCTGGGTAATTTGGCCGATGTTCGCCCGATCCAGCCGCGTTTTCACCTGATCCATGTCTTCGCGCATTTGCTCGACCGTTTCGGGAAAGGCCACTGAAGAACCTTCCTCGTGCAACAAGGCCAGCGCCTTATCGGCCTCGCCGGTGATGTCCGCTTCCTTGCGTCCCAGCTTGCCGGCTTCCATTTCCGTGTCACGGTCGCGGTCTTCTTCCGCCGTGCGATCCAGGGCGATAGTCCCTTCATAAACCTCAATCTGCATCTCCAACATTTTGCGGAACCGGCCTTCCAGCTGCGCCAACACCCGTTCGATTTCCTCCTCGCGCAACTGCCGCAAAATTTCTTCCAGCTCGGCCTTGGCCTGCTTCAATTCCTCCACGGCCCGCTGCTGCTGGTCAGCCGCCCCGCGACGCTGGGCTTGTTCCAATTGGCGCTTGGCTGCGCGCATGCGGTTTTCCGCCTGTTGGACGCGCTTGCGGGCCGGCGTATCGTCGTTATCCGATTGTTGTTGATCCGAGTTGTTTTGCTTGTCCGCGTCGTTATCGTTGTCGTTGGGTTGACCGTTTTGCGCTTTGCTTTGCTTGCCTTGACCTCCCTGTTGCGATTTGTCATGCGACGGTTGGTCCGATTGGCCGCCGGACGGTTGGTCTGACTTCTGCTGGTCCGATTTCTGCTGATCCGATTTCTCTCCGTCCGATTTTTGCGGCGGCTGCTGGTCCGATTTTTGAGCGTTGGATTTCTGATCGCCGGACTTTTGATTCCCGGATTTTTGGCCCCCCGGCTTCTGTTGGCTCTGCTGGTCGCCCGGCTGTTGATTTTCCGATTTTTGATCGCCGGACTTCTGCGCGCCTGATTTCTGCGCGTCGGCCTTTTGCTCTCCCGATTTGCCGTCGCTCTTCTGTCCCGCCGGCACGCCTTTTTGTCCAGATGCGTCGGCTGATTTGTCTCCTGACTTCTCACCTTCAGTGGCCCCATCCTGTTTCTCCCCCTGGCCTAAAGGGCTGCCGGCCTTCTCGTTCGATTTCTCCTCGCCCGATTTCTTGCTGTCCGAGTTCTTGTCGTCTCCGTTTTTCTCGTCCGAATTCTTGCCGTCAGCATTTTTCCCATCGGGGTTTTTGCCGTCGGCATTTTTCTCGTCCGATTTTTCGTTCCCTTGGTCGCCTGGTTTGTCACTCGCTCCGCCGGCCGGATGATTCAAGGCATTGAATTTATTCAGGTCCTGCGTCAGTTCGCCCGTCTTGTTGGCGACGTTCTCTTGCTGCTTGATCAAATCGTCGGCATCCCCTTGCCCTTCGGTTTCGCCTTGAATGCCCTGCTCTTCGCGGATCAGCTTGTTGATCCGTTCGATAAAGCGTTTAATCTCGGCCCGCTCGTTGGGAATTTGCTTGTCGCGTTCGCCGCTGAGCAACAACTGCAGCAATTGATCCAGGTCTTGCTGCATGGCCGCCTGGCCTTTGGAAGCCTGATACAGTTGCTCCTGCTGGAGCAGCTTCACCAGGTCTTCATATTGCGAATCGATTTGTTTCTCTTTGCTTTGGGCAAACGCTTGCCTTAGCAGGGCGGCCCGCTTCGGATCGCTGGCCTGCATCACTTCCGCCATCCGCAGAATGACCCGCTCCAGCTCCTTGTACTTGCCGGCCAGCTTGGCTTGTTCCGACGGTAAAGAAACATTCGCCGCTGGCGCCGCTGCTCCGTCCGGACCTTTCGCTGGCGTTGGGTCGGCTGGCGGATGATCGTCCCCGGGTTTGTCAGCTGCGGGTTTGTCAGCCGACGGCTTGTCACCCGCCGCTTTATCGCCCGTCGGCTTTTCGCTCGACGATTTCTCATTCCCGCCGCCGGCTGCCGCGCCTGAAGTCTGAGCCCCGGCACTTCCAGGGGCCAGCAGGGCCAGTCCCAGGATCATCGCCAACAGAACGCGATTTTGAAAACATGCCATAGGGTGGACGTTCCTTTCGTGTGCCCAACCGCAATCGCCGTGCCGACTTATGTTATAACCCATTTCCTTCATTTTAGTGTCGCCGGCCCTGGAAAAGTTCCTCTCCTGCCCATTTTTTGGGCATTATAAGCCTACCCTAATCCCTTCCGCCGGCTATTTTCTGTCGGGCCGTAATTCAAGGTCAATTTGGGTTTTGCAACTCCCTTAATTTGTTCTTTAGCTCCTCTTTCTGGCGCTGCTGGGTTTCGTGGCTTAGCTTTTCCTGGTCGGTGATAATGTCGCGCAGCATGTCCACTACCTGGTTAAACGTCTCTAATTCTAACATTTTATCCAAGACCGCTTTCATTTCCGCCAAAATTGCATCGCATTGGGCCAGGGCCGCTTTCAACTGCGTGGGGCCGGTTGTAGGGTCATCCAGCACTCGGCGAAGCTGAACCAGCCGGGCCCGCAGTTCCGGGAACATTTGCGTGCTGATGTGCCGCAGCGGATCGGCAATTTGGTCTTTCAGCCGGCTTTGCAATTCCGGCGTATCGACCCGGTTGTTCTCCATTTCCTCGCGAATGTCGTCGAAAGCGTCGGCCACCGTCAGCGTTTCGTGGGCTGAACGATCTCCGTTATCCAGCGCCCGGGCCACCCGTAATTCGCGCAGTTCCATGGCCCGCTTCGCCAGCCGCTCGGCCCGTTGTTCAGGCGTTTCGTTCGCGGGAGCCGATTCGCCATTCGACTCGCTGCTGTCGCCGGCAGGCCCAACCGATTTTTCCGCTGCTTTGTCGCCGGGCTCACTTCCCGGCGAGTCTCCCGGCTCACGTCCGGCCTGATCAGTCGCCGTTTTTTTAGCATCAGGGCCGCCAAAATCCAGCCGGGCCAAGCCGTCCCGCGTATCGGTCAATTCCTGATAGATGATTTCGAATTGGCGGCGGAGCATCAACTCCCGTCCTTCCAACATCGAGAGCAACTGCTCCGGCGGCACAATATCCAATTGGTATCGTTCCCCTTGCCCCACGTTTGCGCCAGCCGGCAGCGCGCAGTTATCGGCCGCTTTAAGCGTTACCTCCAAACGATCGCCTTCCCGCGGCGCAAACGCCAACGCCTGATCGATTTGCTGCTGCGTTTTTAGTTCCGCGACCAACGTTTGTTCATCGGGCGAAGTGATGCGCGCCAAATCGTCCACGGTTTTGATGCCGCGTCGCTGAAGCAGTTCGTGGATTTCACCCAAGCGTTGCAGATCGAGCGCTTCGCCGTCGGCCAATTCGATGCTGATATCACTGCGCGGCCGACCATCGTGCCCCATGGTCGAAGTGCGCAAGGTTTGCTCGGCCGCCGGCTGCGCAGTGGTCGCGGTTCCCGTTGATGACGAATTGTCCGCCGCCCCACTGCCGCGCAGAGAATTCGACGAACCACTGCCTTCCGCCTGTGAACCCGCCCCCGGCTTGCCCTTGGGATTCGCCTTTTCCAGTTGATATTCAAACCACAGCCGTGTCAGGCCGTAGTCGTCTTTGACGTTCCCGACCACGGGCAGTCGCGCCTGCGGCGTAATGGCGTTGCTGATGCCCTTCAATTGCAAGGCTACCGCGGGAACGTCGTCGGCCCGGGCAGCCAACACCAGCCGCACCGGGTCCCGGCTGCGAATTCCGTCCGTATCGTGCAACTCGAACAACAGCGTAGTATCTTCCATCAATTCCGGCAGCGCGATCGAGAAATGCCGGCGGTCGCCGTCCGGCGGCAGCTCCACGTCCGCCAGCGCCGAGGCTTTATCTGCCTGCACCATCGTCACCGGCACATCCACCAGGTCTTTGTTCGCTTCGCAGCGAATCGTGATTTTCGTTCCCTGCGGCAATTGCACCACAGCGCTGGCCGGCACGGTGTTCGCCGGCCGGCCCGTGTACTGCGGATATTCGCAGGCCAGTTCCATGTGGCTGATCGTCGGATTCTCGACCACTTCAATCCGGTAACCCCGATCCCGGTCGTCGCCGCCGAACACGTCAAACCCAATCGATGACATCACCCCTTTGAAAACATACGAATACTTTTGTTCTCGATCATTCGCTCCCGGCGTTCCCACGGTGCTCATGTTGTCTCGACCGTTTATGTCTTCGTCGGTGTGGTAGCGCACCTGGACGGTTTCCGGCAAGGTGAATCGCCCGGTCAGATCGGCCGCGGCCGTGATTTCAAAATCGGACCCCTTGGCCACTTTGCGAACATGATCGGCCGGAAAATCTTGCACGCGCACGTGGTTGGCCCGCGGCCACAGCAAGTTTTTGTCAAGCAATACGACACGTTGGACCCACGTGGCAAACGCTTCTTGCGCCGCAACGGCGAACGCCAAAACCGAGATTGCCAACACTGCCGCGGTCGTTAAAGTGCGCAGCAGCGGCGTGAAGCGAAACACATCGCCCAGCCGAACCGCCTCTGATCGTTGGGCCGCCTCCTGCCGCGTGTGATGCAGCATTTCCGCGTTGAACCCCGCCGCATGCGCTGATTGCTCGGATAGCTCCACAGTGGTGAGCAAGCTGTCGTGGTATTCGCGGAAACGGCGCTCCAGCACGACGGCCAAATCGGCATTGTCCAATGGACGGAAAGCCCGGCGCACAATTAGCCGGTTCACAACGTATGCCAGTGCCGCTATCGCCGCCGCCAGCATCAAAGCCCGAAATTGCCACGGCGGCTCAAACAGCCAATCAAAGGCCAGCGAAATCCAAAAAGCCAATCCCAACACAATTACCGCCGCCGCCAATCCATCGGTCCACACATAACTGCGAATGCGCAGCCGCAACCGATCCAGCAGCCCTGCAATCGACGGAGCCAGCTCATGTTTTTCAAGTTCGACAGACATTGAAATTAATTGCGAATTGTCTTGTCCGTGGTCCGTTGCATCGAATAACAACTGGCAACGGACAACTGACTACGGACCACTGCCCCTCACGCCAAGCGGCACAATCGCCGCACCAGCCACTCCACGCACAAGCAACCGGCGATGATGCCCAGCAGCGAGTGCATCCAATGTTCTTCCCAGGTTCGGTCGCGCTGCCCCGCCACGTATGTCTCTTGCGTTTTATCTTGCAGTTGTCCCACCAAGGGCTTTTCGCTTCCCGGACCCAGCGCCGCGGGCACGCCAATGTACAATTGCCCTCCGGTGCCGTCGGCCAGTTCCTTTAATACTGCATCGTTTCGTTCCGGCTTTTCCTGCTCCAGCTTGGGCATAAACACCTGCAGCCGACGGGTCAGCGGCTGGTCGGGCGAATCGGGATGCAGCAAATCCAACCGGCATTCGCCTTCCTGTGTCGCCGTGAACTGACCCAGGTACATTCCCTTGCGAGACGGATCGGGCAATAGCGCCACGTTCATCGGCACACCGTCGTTCTGCGTCACTTGCAACGTAACTTTGGGCACATCCAGCGGTTGATGCTGGGGGTTCGTCAACTGTGCCCGCACCACCACCGTGTTGCCGACCACATACCGTTCGCGCTCCACCAGCAAGTTCCCCAGCGGCGAACCGCGCAACAACCGTCCCTGCGAGACATGCCGAATCAGCTTGACGTACAACGCATCGAAATACTTTTCGTCCAGTTCCCGCAGCCTCCACATTTCGCCGCTGCCCATGTAAAACACCCGGCCCGATCCGTAAAACTGCCCTGCGAAGTACACCGGCTTTTGTTCCCCCGACGCCGCTTCCGGATCGGAGTACAACGCATACGTGGTGGCGCCCGGCTTGGCGCCTCGCACCCGGTAATAACCGTACACGCCGGGGAACGAATCCCACACTTCGCGGCTGGTTTGGGCGCTGTCGTCCAGCCACAAAAATTCCGCTTCCAAGCCTTCGCGGGTAAAATCCAACGGCCACGGCTGCTGCGAGCCGTAACGGGCATCTTCCAATAGCGCCAAGCGGCGGTTGAATTCCACCGGGTACAGCTTGCGAATCGTCGCCATCGCCGGCTCTTGCACCCAGGCGTCGGTATACACCGGGCCGGCAATCGCAATCAGCCCGCCCGATTCTTCTCCCACCCATTTTTCTAGTAACTCCACTTGCTGCGGATCTAATTCCCGCCAGTCGGGATCGAAGGCCACGATGGTGTCGTACTGGGCCAGCTCGGGCATCGTGTGGGGGAATGTGGGCAAAATTTGATTGGCATCCTGCGAAACGCCGTCGGTGGCCGACTGCAGCAGCACATCGACCGTCATGTCGCCGCTTTTGGCCAGTTCGCTGCGGCGCAGCATGTTGCGCACGAATTGATATTCCCGCGTCGGACCGCCGGCAAACAGCAGCACGCGATTTTTGCGATCGACAATGTCCACATCCACTTCCCGCTGGTTGTCCGTAGTGTCTTTCACATCAGGCAGCGGCTTAATGCGAAAGCGCACCACGCGGCGCCCCGCCGTATCGAAACCTGGTATGTCGAACCGCACCGGCGTCGATTCGGCATCGCTGCCCAAAGTCACGCGCTGCGTTTTTTCCAGCGCCGGTTGCGCTTCCGTTTTGCCTCCCTGTCCTTGCCCGGCGGCCAAGACCGACAGCTCCACCGTCACGGTCCGGCCGGCCAATCCCTGCGATTGCACATAGCCCGTCACTTGAAAACTATCGCCGGGGTAGGCCCGGGCTGGAGCCACTAAATCGCTGACGCGCACATTCGTGGGCCGCTTGGCGGAGCCCAAACCGATAACATCGACAGGCACTTTCGCTTCCTGTGCCGCTTTGACCGCCGCCCCCACGTCGACTCCCGCGTTTTGGCCGCCGTCGGAAAATAAAACCACGGCCGAAAGCGGCACGCCCCGCTCGTCGTTGATGATTTGCCGCACGGCCTGGCCGATGCGCGTTTCGCCCCCTTGCGGATCAAGCTCTTTATGCCAGTCGATGTTTTCGTTTTTGGTTTGCGCGGTTTCCCTCTCCCCTTGGGAGAGGGTTGGGGCGAGGGTGTCCGAATTTGCTGCTGCACCCTCACCCTGCCCTCTCCCCGAGGGAGAGGGTTGAGCTGCCGGAAGCTTGGGCAGCATGGCCGTGCGGCGAAGCTCGGAATCGAACTTCACAACTTCCACGTCGTGTTTGTGTCGCAAGGCGTCCAAAAATTTCCCGTCGGCTAGCGCCCCGGCCACTTGATCGATCCGGCGCACTCCGCTGGCTGTGTTGGAAACGCCGCCGGAAGAAATGCCCGCAGTCACCCCCGCGGAATTGCCCGCCGCAGTCTCGTCGGCATCGGCGCGGCTCATGCTCAAGCTGGTGTCGACCAGCAGCACCACCCGCGAATTATGCACCACCTTGGTTTCGCTGCGCTTCTGCACGTCTAAATACATCAGCAGCACGCCCGCAAAAGCCGCCAAACGCAGCATCGCCAATAGCACTCCCATGCCGGGCTTCAATTCCACGCTGTCGCGCCGGTACATGTACGCCACAAACAGCAGCACCAGCGCGCACGCCAACACCAACAGCGGCATCTGCCACCATTCGGTAAACGATTGCACCCGGCTGAATTCATACCGAGTCCGCGTAAGCGCCCCGCCCGCAACACCACCGCCGGTTGCCGAAGTGCCGCCATCGGCGGGCGCGGTTTGATTGCCGACAATTGCCGTGGAATTGTTCGTCACCCCCGCGGCGGCAAAATGAATGGCTGCGGCGACGAACACTACGGCGACCAACAACGCGGCGGTAAAAATTTTCTTGCGGCCCATCAGCTTGCTCCTCGCAGCCGGGCCGGATGATAACTGGCCGAATACGCCAGCAGTTGCTCGCCCACCAAGAGCGCAATCAACACGTACAGCAAGCTTTCGCTCAGATTGAACCCCTGCATGTCCTTGGAATCGAAATACAAATCGCCGGCCCGATGATATTCGTACGCCACGTCGGAAAGTTCCGCGGCCAGTTGCTCCTGCGTGACGATGTTCAAATCGCCTTCCGCGGCATCCACGTTGTAAGCCACGTCGATCACTTCCTGCGTGTTGTCGTTGCCCGTCAGTTGCACTTCGTAAATGCCGCTGGCGTCGGTGTCATTCAGCGTGGCTTTTGCAGGACCGCTGTCCTGTGGCTCGGCCTTCACCACAATTTTGTCCGCAGTTCCCTCGGCCGGAGTTAAAAACTCGACCTGCGGTTGATATTTTTGCGTATCGACCGCAATCTCCAGCGGCACGCCCACCTGCCGCGACGGGTCAGTTTGCTTTCCCGCCGCCAAGTAATTCTGCAGCTCTTGCATCGCCACCACGTAACTGGGATTGTCGCGTCCCCAGTTGTTCCAGCGCGGCCCGGCTGTGGTCAGAAACGCCAGCACCCGTCCGTCCCCCATTTTTTTGTCGATCACCAGCGGCGCTCCGTTCCGCACGCCGGCGATGACGGTAGTCGCCGACCCTTCCGGCGGCTTCCACCCCTTCTTCACGGCAAAATACTTTTCGATATTCACCATTTTGATGAACGGATTATTCTCGCCCGAAAAAATCCGAAAAATTGGATGATCGGTAATTTGCAAGTCGGGCTGCTTCGCGCTTTGATCGACCAATAGCGGCACCGGCGCTTCCAGCGGCGCGGGAAACAAGCCTTTTCCATCGGCGTAAAGTTGATTCAAAAAATCGGCCCGCGATTGGTCGCCGACGAAAAACGCCACACCGCCGCCGGCCTCCACGAACTTGGTCAGTTTGTCGACCGCGTCTAGCGGCAGGCGGTCGACGTTGCACACGTAAATCGCTTCGAATTCATCCAGCGGATGGTCGTCCAAAAACCGGGGCGGTTCTACCTGCGGCCGCAAACCCGTGGGCACAGGCCCCGGCGGCGCCAAGGCCGATTCTAAAAACAAACCGTCCGAATCGCGCAGCGTCCCCGCTTTCAATCCGCCGTCGATAATCAACACCGGCACGCCCGTCGGAAAATCGATGACCGTATGCCGCGAGTTATCCACCATCACGGGGTCGGCCGGCAAGTAGGCGGAAATCCGCCGTTGCCCCGCGGTTTGTGCGCGAACTTCAAACTGCCGGGTCGCGCTGCGGCCCGGATCGATTTTGTCAATTTCAATGGCCGGTCGCTGGGTCCCCTGCTCTTCCAATCGCACCGAAACGTTCGTGGCCGGCGTGGCCCCGTAATTGTGGATCGTCACTTCCATTTGCAACGGCACGCCCGCCGCCCGCGTGCCGCGGCCGGGCCGCAGCGCCGTAATGGCCAGGTTGGGGCGCGCCTCGTCCACGCAGTTAATCAATTGCACTTTTGCGCGGGCATCGTTCAGCTTATGCAGCAGCTTTTGCAGCTCTTTCGCGGGCGCCCAATCTTTGCTGCGAAAATCGGAAACCAAAAAGACCACGTAGTTGGCTTCGCCGCCATCGCCGATGGTCTGTGTGGCCGCCTTCAGCGCTTCGGCCGGACCGACAGCCAGTTGCGAAACGTGCATTGCCTGCAGGGTTTGATCGAGCTTTTTCGGGAACTCGTCGTTGTCGACGGTTTCTCCTGCCAAATCGGCCTGCGTGCCCCGCGCCGGATGCGCCGCCTGGGAAAACCGCAACAACGTGAATTCCTGCCGCGCCGGCTGCTGGGCCGCCTGCTTGCCCAATCGCAGCACAAATTTTTTGGCTTCGTCGAAGGCGGTTGTGTCGGCCCATTGATCGGACATTGAAAAGCTGTCGTCCAGCAGCACAATGTGGTGTAATTTACTGCCGCCGAACAGACTGCCCAATTTGTTTTGTAAAATCGGTTGCGTCACCATCATCACGGCGGCGGCAATCGCGGCAATCCTGAGCAGCAACAAGAGCAACTGCTTGAGCATGATCCAGGTGTGATTGCGCTTTTGGCTGAGAAGCAAAAACTCCATCGCCGCCCACTGTACTTTGCGGTGCCGCATCAAATTGATAAGGTGAATGGCGATCGGCAGCGCGATCAGGCCCGCCACAAGAGCAATCGGCAATGGATACAGGAAGTTGGGCATAAAACAGTGCGTTTAACCTCGGCGTTGCGTTCCCATCCGATTGCTGATGAATTGCGCCAACACCGCATCCAGCGGATCGCTGGTGCGGATCAACTTGTAATCGCATTCGTTTTGGGCGCACGCGCGGCGGACTTCTTCCAGATAAGCGTTCAAGGCCTGCAAATAACCGTCGCGCAAGGCTCGCGGATTGCACGTCAAATTCTCCGGCAGTTCCAAGCCTTCGAAGCGCGTCGGACCGGCAAACGGAAAATCCAATTCGTCGTCGTCCATGATGTGCAGCATTAACACATCGTGTCCGCGCTGCCGCAGCAGCTTTAGTCCCTTGATGAAGCCGGCGCGCGGGGCCAGCAAATCGGACAGAATGATCATCAACCCTCGGTGCGGGAAACTTTCGGCCGCCTGACGCAGAATTTGTTGCAGGTCGGTCTTCTTTTGCGGCACGCTTACTCCCAGCGATTGAATGATGGAGTTTAAATGACTGCGCTTGGTGCGCATGCCCACCGTGGCGCGAACCCCCTCGTCAAATGCGAGGCAACCCACGGCGTCTTGCTGCCGCAGCAGCAAATACGCCAGGCTCACCGCAGCCGTGCACGCGTACTCGTACTTGTTCAACGGGCCGTTGCCATATTGCATGCTGTGCGACACATCGACCAGCAACATTGCCCGCAGATTGGTTTCCTCTTCGTACTGCTTGATGTACAGCCGGTCTTGCTTGGCCCACACCTTCCAATCGACGTGCCGCAAATCGTCGCCGTAGCTGTATTCGCGATGCTGCAAAAACTCCACCGATTGCCCAAAGTACGGACTGCGGTGCATTCCCGATAAATACCCTTCCACAATATGCCGTGCCCGCAGGTCCAACCGCGCAATGCGCTTGATGGCCTCCGGATGCAGAAAGCGTTTTTTATCGACGGTGGCCATGGGGGAACCGCCCAAGCCGACCGCTTGCGGTCGATCATCGACGCCAAAGGCGTCGGCTTGGGCCTAAAAATGATGGATTTAAGATGCAAAAATCTTTTGAAACCGCGCATCGCTGGTCAGCTCGCCTTCCTTGGTGGGCGTGGTCTCGACCAGGCGATCGACAACATGGTCCGCGTTAATTCCTTCGCTCTCGGCGGAAAAATTCACGACCATCCGATGCCGCAGCACTGGCTTGGCCAGGGCCTGAATGTCGTCCGTCGAAACATGCGTCCGACCGTGCAACAGCGCGCGGGCTTTGCCGCCCAAAATTAAAAACTGCACCGCCCGCGGGCCGGCCCCCCAGGAAATTTGGTCGTTGACAAAATCGGGCACGCCCGGCTCGCCCACCCGGGTTTGCCGCACCAGCGACAGCGTGTAGCGAATGACGTGGTCGGTCACGGGCACTTCGCGCACCAGCCGTTGCAGCTCGATGATTTCGTCGGCCGCCAGCACCGGCGTCACGTGGTCGAACATGCTTGTCGTCGTGCGGCGGGCAATTTCAAACTCTTCGTCGAAGTTCGGATAATCGATGAAAATTTTGAACATGAACCGATCTTGCTGCGCTTCCGGCAACGGGTACGTCCCTTCCTGCTCAATGGGATTTTGCGTCGCCAGCACGAAAAACGGATCGGCCAATTGATGCCGCACACGCCCTACGGTGACTTGCCGCTCCTGCATCGCCTCCAGCAGCGCCGCCTGCGTTTTCGGCGGCGTGCGATTGATTTCATCCGCCAAAATCACGTTGGCAAACAGCGGCCCTTCCAAAAAGCGGAATTCCCGGCTTCCGGTGCTCCGGTTCTCCTCGATGATTTCGGTGCCCGTGATGTCGGCGGGCATCAGGTCGGGCGTGAATTGAATGCGGCTGAACGATAAATTAAGCGCCCGGGCCAGCGTGCTAATCATCAGTGTTTTGGCCAGGCCCGGCACCCCTTCCAAGAGGCAATGGCTGCGCGCGAACAGCGAAATCAACAGTTCTTCAATCACCTGGTTTTGGCCGACGATGACTTGTGAAAGTTGCTGGATGATTTTTTCCCGGGCGTCGTTCAATTTGCGTATGGCGGGCGAATCGTGCGCGAGTGTGCTATCGGGCATGGAGTAGTTCCTTGGAGGGCAAAGCAAGAACAGATCAAAATTTAATGACCAATTTCCAGGCACCAATGACCAATGCTTTAGCGTCTCTTGGTCATTGAGATTTGGCCATTGGTCATTTACTCCCGGCGCGCCGGGATTCGTCATTCGAATTTCGCCATTAACCGTCAAGGGTGAGTCGTTGCATTCAGCGTTGGTAGATGGGCAGAATATTGTTGTCGAGTTGCAAAATCGTCAGGTTCACCGCGGTGGTATAAATCGGGCCGACATAACCCTGGGTCCAATACGTTCCCGTGCCGTCGTCGGTTGCTTCGTTCAACAGTCGAGTGTACATATCGTCGCGATATTTTTCCCACTTCTCGCCCCCTTCGCGGTACATGACCTGGGAGTAGTAGTAATGTGCATAATGCCAGTGTCCGAAGCTTTGGTTGGAGAGGCTTTTCAAATTGTCTTCAGCATATTTCATCATTTTGGGAACGAATTGGTCGTCGTAATCGCCCGCATTGTACAGGCAGGCAATGGCGGCGGCCGTGATTGCCGGCCGCGGGCCGCCCCCTTTGGAACTGTACTGTACGGCACCGTCTTCCAGCGTGCATTTGTGGATGTATGCAATGGCTTTGTCGATAATTTCCTTGGGCACGGTGATGCCGGCGTTGCGGCACCCCCGCAGTCCTTGCACTTGCGTGATGGTGGTGGAGCCTTCGTCGTATCCGCCGCCGTCTTTGGCGCTGACATAGCCCCAGCCGCCGTCGTCGGTTTGGGCTCGGCCGCAAAACTCCACCGCATTGGTCAACACCCGAATCAAATCCTTGCGGCGGGCTTCGTCTTCTTCTTCTCCCAAGACCTGGGAAAGAAACAGCATGGAATAACCGTGACCGTAGGTGTAGCGATCGTCGCGCGTGGGATCGCCGATTAATCCGTTGGTGCGGCTGCGGCTGCACAAATAATCGACGGCGCGGCGGATATTCGGAGCGTACTTGCCTTGCGTCGTGGTTGATCCCTCCTGCAATAGCGCGATGCCCGCCAGAGCCGTCATGGCCGTGGGGTACATGCCGTCTTTGGCGCTCCAGCTTCCCACGCGCGATTGCGTGTTGGCCACCCACTCCAACCCGCGGTCAATGCACCGCTGCACGCGCGGGTCTCTTTTGTCCGCGCCCTGAGCTTCAGCGTTACGCAGTAATGTAGTGCAACACAGCAAAGCAGCACAACACAGCGATGCGCTGCGAGCCGGCGGCATAACAAACAGCCATCGCAATTGCTGAGGCATGGCGAAACGTTTCACGGGTCAAACATTACGGAGGAATCTGGAATCACGAAGCGGGAATCAGGAAGGAGCAGGCAGGAAACGGCGGAAAGCGGAACAAGAGTACGGAAAATTGGGATTGGAGGTTGTCATTCTTTTGGTTCGCTCGCCGAGGCGGCCTTTTCAAACGCACCGGCTTGGTAAGGCGGCTCGGGCGCGACCGGCGCGTCGGTAAACTTTAGCGTCACCGCCGTTGACGTGGGTTGGTTGTTCAAGCTCAGCGTGACGGTCTTGTCGTCCAATTTTCCGGATATTTCAAAATTGTTGATAAACGGCAAATCGTCATTGGCATACACCAACCGGCCGTTTCGCTTGTCCAAGCACAAGACCGAGCCCCGCATGGGCTGCGAATTGCGATTCATGGCGATGGTTGAGATATTGCGAACGAAGGTCAACACAGGCAATTCGTCGGGTTGACCTAACAATAAACATTGTTGATCTACATAAGCGGGAGTCGTCCATTGCGGTTTTCCGGTGGCACGGTCGAAAGCGTATACGTGGCCGCTAAGAGGCAACTGGCTGGTAATGGTTTCTCCCATTTGCGAGTTTACGGGCACCACGTTCACCGCCAGATTGCGCGGTTCGCCAATACTGCGTTCCGTGGGCATAGCCATTGGGGGTGCAGGACGATTGGCGATGAGGATGACCTGCTGCGAAGAGCTAAGCACAAAAATGCTTTGCAGCTGGCTGTGCTGATTTTGCTCCGCTTCCAATTGCTGGTCGATGAGTTTGCGGCCGTCGGCCAAATTCAATACCACGAAGCGGCCGTCGGATTGCATTAGCGCGACGGTTTCGCCGTCGACGGTCGTGCACTTCAATCCGGAATTTCCGCCGTTGTTCCAACCGGAAAATGTTTCGCTCCACACATCGTGCTGGGTCCACGGGTCAAACATGGCCAGCGTCACTTTGTTGCCGTCGTTATGGTCACGAAAAACGAGCAAACAATGGCCGTAACTGGTCCAACGCTTATCGAACGTCGCCGGAAGGGTCCGTTCGCCCAACAGTTGGCCATCGGCGGTGCGTAAGACCAAGGCGGGTTTACCGTTGGCGGGCGCCAGAACAATCATTTCCTCGTCCCCAAATAAATCGCAGCCAATTTCCACGCCGTGACGCACCCATTGCACCTGACCGGTTAGCGGATCAATCGCCGTGACATCGCGGCCATGTTGAAAGCACAGCGTGTGTTGACCGCACAAAGCGACGTCACCGAATTGGCTCTGTTGATTTGGGAGCCGCCGCACGCCGCCCCAGGGCATGGGTTGCCGCACCGGGGGTTGAAAATTGCCGTTGGCCATCGACAAATCGCACAGATCTTTCGTCCACAGCACTGGGTTGGAGGGGCCCCTGGTCTGCAGCGTATCTAAGCCCACGACTTGATAACCCGTGCAGACGATCAAAATATGCCCTTGCACAAAGGCGTAATCGTTGATGGCATTGGATCGATACATGCTCATCCGATTCGGGTCGGCGAGCGAAATTTGGAACAAATTTTTTCCCAAGCCGTCCACCCCCACGATCTCCTGGTGTTGCAGATCTCGGCCCAGCAAAACATTGGAGAAAAACGGCTCCCGCGTGCCCTGGATTTCGGTATTGAAAACCGGCATCTGAGGTTTCGCGACGGCATCGGACTTTTCGACTTTGACCTCTCCCTCGGGCCAGGAGCGGTCTTGGGCCGCAACCCGTCGGATCGGGGAATTTTCCGGCAGGCTGGCGAGGAGCTGCTTTACGTTTTTGCCTTCCGATACCGGCTGATCGCCTGCTTGCGCTTCCAAACGGCGGCATTGTGCCAGGGCCGCATCCCACTGGCCGGCGTCGCGCAGCAGGCTTGCCAACTTGAACATGGCGGTGCTGCGCTGCACGGTCGAAGCAGAGACCTCAAGCGCCAGCAGTAATTGCTCGCGTTCCAGCAGGGTATCGGCCCCGGTTAGCCTATCGACCAACAGCTCCCTCGCCCGGTCGGCCAAGGGATGATTGCCAAAACAATCCACAAATGCACTCAATGCTTTCGTATCGGTGCTGGCCACCGCCACATCTAATTGCCGCTGCAAAATTTCATCAATTGCAGCACGATTTTCCGGCTTCACGCCGCTCAACAATTCGTGGAGCTGCGCTTGCACCCAACGCGGACGGTAGACCGAAAGTTTCGTGTCCAGGTCTTCCAGTTCATCGTCGTGCGGTTCCAAAGCAGCTAGTTTCAGATACGCATCCAGTGCGCCGGAAATATCGCCGGTTTGTTGCAAACCCGCCGCCCGCGCGCGCAAGTACATTCCCCGCTCCCGATCATCGCGAACCAGTTGCTCCAGTTCGGGCAAGTCCTCGTGATGTTGGTTGAAATCTTTCGTCAGTCCGTTCAAGAGCGCTTCAAACAGCAATTCACGGTTTAACGGATCGGGATCAGATTGGTAAGCGCGGCGCAAATCGGCAATGGCCGAATCCAACTCACTGGCCTCTAATTCAATTTCACCCCGGTGCGCCAAAGCCCAGGGATCGTTCGGCTTTTCTTCCAGCGTTTTCGCGATCCGTTCCTGCAAGGGCTGCCGCTGGAAAAAGCTTTCCACGTAATCGATCCCCTGCGAAATGATTTCCCCCTGGTAGCAAACCAAGTTTCCGGGAATGCTCCCCTTGCGAGATTTTGCCTCGGCCACAATTTTTCCGGAGTTCAAATCGATCTGTGCCACTTCGGCCGAAGTTAACGGCAGAAAATAATCGTCCCCGCTGAGGAATCCTCGGCCGCTGGGCATGGCGCCCGCCGGCAACTCCACCGTTTTGGTCTTCACCGCCGATCTTTCGTCCGCCAACGTCAGCAGGCTGATTTGATGCCGTCCCACGAGCACCGCCGTTCCGCGATGCACTCCGCCGACGTATAAATTCTCGCCGCGCGGTTGTTTCCAGAGCAGTTTGCCGTCGATCAAATTAAGGCAATGCAATTCGTTCGATTCCAGCGGCGTCACCAGTGTATATCGGTCGGCAAGGGTGACGGTGGAATCGAGCCAACGTTCCGCAGGATTCGTCTGCATCATGGCGGGCGTCCACATCCCGCCGCCGCCGCGTAACACCATGGCCCCCGGCGGCAGCACGCTGCCGTCGCGTTGATACTGGTAGCCCCACAGCAGTGTGCGATTGGCGATATCCACCGCCACCACGGCCCCGGCCGTTGTAGGACACACCAACACCCCGTCGGCATAACTCGGACTGCAACCGGCCAGCCTGCGCAACGGATCTTGCTGTATGTTTTGCTCCACGATGGCCACTTGCTGCGACCAATCCAACCGGCCCGTTTTCGCATCCAGCACGCACAGTTTAATTTCGCTCGATTTCATTTCCGCCAGTACGTACAACTTACCTTCCAACGGCAGCGGCGGCCCTAGAAAAAACGCGCCCGCTAATTGCGGCTCGTCTTCGCCGGTTTGCCCGCCGACTTCCCACTTCAACTTTCCTTGAGTTCGCAATTCGTGCGCGGTCAGCTTGTTGTAGCGCTTGGGAATCAGCATTTGCCCATCCGCGCCGATCGGGCCACGGATAATAATGGCCCCCCCGCCGTTAATGCGCATCCGGCCGTTGAACATGATTGGGCCATTGCCCGCATCGGCGGGCGATACGCTGCTGACATCCAAGTCGTCGATCAAATACACCTGCTGGCCGTCGCAAGAAAGCGTGCCGAACGTGGCGTCTTCCCAAAACCGTTCGATCAAGCCCGGGTTGTGCTGCGGATCAATCGTGTTTGTGCCCGAAGAACCCGACGACGTCGACGAATTCAGCATCTGCTCCAGCGACGTGTCGCTGCCGGAGCGAATTGGCCACAATCGTTTGCCGCTGTCAAAGTCCACGGCCAGCATATCGCGCGCGGTGCGCATCAGCACCAAATTGCCCACGGCCAACGGTTGCATCGAAGGAATCGCGGCCACGCCTTGGTCCACGTATTGCTGCCGGATGCCCGCCAACGATTTTTCCAGCGTCGGATGATTCGTCGTCGAAACGCGCCACAGCGGGCTCAACAGCGGAATGCCTCCCATGCTTGCTGCATTCCGCGCCGGATTGCCGCCGACCAACGCCCATTGCTGCAATTGTTCCGGGGACATTTTTTGCGGTTTGCCGGTGGTCGATTCCAACCATGCCAGCGCTTGCTTGTCGTCGGAAAACAACGCCACTGTTTTGCCGGCGACACGCAGCTCCGCGTTGGGACTTTTCTTTTTTAACGACAGCAGCACTTCTTGGGCTCGATCGGGCACACCGCCCCGCTGCCAACTTGTGGCCAATAACACAGACAACGTAGGCTCAAACGTGGCAGCCGCATTCGGCGCATCCAGCAACCGTTGGAAGCACAACGCCGCCGCCAATGGCCGATCGTGATCTAAATGATGCCGGCCCAACAGCAGCGTCGCCTGGTAGCCGGCCTTCGTATGAAAATAGCGCCGCGCAATCTCTTCCAATCCGGCAATATCGCCCGCCGCCGTCGCCGCATCGAGCATCTGTTGAGCGTGGGCGCCGAATTGCAACTCGTACGCTTCTCGTCCTTCGGCTGGCATGTTGCCGATCAGCCGCTGCGCTTCGGTCTTCAAACTTTGATAGTTGGGCTTGTCCGCGTCCGATTTGGAGAAGTAATCCTCGCCCCGCTGCAGAATTTCATCTAACAGCATGACGGCGTCTGCATAATGGCCGTCGTCCAAAAGCGATTTGGCTTTTTCCCATTGCCGGGTGGTATCGCGGTCGACGGGCAAGAACACGCCCTCGGGCGTGTCGTCAGAATCTTGGCCTTGTCCCGGGAAGCGCCGAAATCCGCCGCCGAACTGGACAATGCCTCCGCCCGGCACAATTTGAATTTGCCCCGGCTGTTGGGCCCGTGCCGGTCGACCGATCAGGCCGGTAAGAAGACCAATCAGCAG
>DATJYL010000181.1 GCA_035499655.1 Pirellulales bacterium | reverse complement strand
CCTCGCCCAGCCGTCCCGAACCCGGTGCAACCACGATGTCAGGAACGCCGTCGCCGGTGACATCGGGCACGATTTCCGCTCTGACGCCGCCTTTGAAAGTTGTCTCGTAAGCATCGAAGCTGAACAACACGGTATTCGTTTTCACGTCGTACAGCTTCACCAGAGGCGCGCTGGCGGTGCCGGGGTCGGCGGCTTCAACGAGCAACGGATCATTTTCGAGTTCACCCAGCAAAGTATTCATTTGCTGTTGCTGCTGACTCTGTTGCTGTTGCTGGGCAACTTGCGTCAAATCTGGAACCGTGGTTTCGATATTCGAATACGTGATTGGTCTCTGACCGCTCGTAAAGGTCAAGGTGCCGCCGAATGGTCCGTTGGGCGTTAGTTTCGCTCCCTTGGTGCCCGTCAGATCAACGTTAAGAGTGTCTCCCGGAATTGTCGTGGGGAGCTGGCCATCAATCGTGATGGCAGCCTTGCTGTTGGGCGTGACGAGGAACGTGTTGGCTCCCTGGCTGCCGATCACCACGATGTTATCGAGCGTGCTGTCGAAATTGACGCCGCCAAACGTGGACGAGTCGCTGACCGACGTTGCGCCAATGGTGTAGTTCTTGGCTCCGTTGGTGCCGGAATCGTCCAGCGTCAACGTGTCGTTGCCGTTGCCGCCGATGATCGTGTGCGGATCAGTAATGGCATCGATATTGCCATTGCCTGACGGGCTAATAATCGAAAGCGTGCCGAAGACGAAATCATCATCCCCCGCGCCACCAATTAACGGACCGGTGCCGGTCCAAGCGGCGATGTAGAAGTTGTCATTTCCTGCGCCGCCGGTGATCGAGCCGTTTCCGTTCCAAGCGGTAATATTGAACGTATTGCCTCCATCGCCGCCGACAAACGTCATATTGCTAATGCCACTAATGGTTGTGCCTGTGGGAATATTCGTACCGACGATCGATTGTCCAACCGATATGCCCGCCACGGTAGAAACGGTAACGTCGGTGCTGCCACTGGTTGTGGTATAGGTTACAGGCACAATGTTGGCGCCAATCGTCCCAATAAGCGTTGCATTAACCCCGCTGCCGGTGGCTACCGTCGAAAGCGTAATCGTCGTGGTGTTGACAATGGCGGCAATTGTCGTGCCGGTGGCAATATCGGGCCCCACAACTGCCTCGCCGACAAACAGTCCGGCAGTGCTGTTCAGCTTAGCGGTTTTGCTGCCGCTGGTGGTCGCCAAGTTGACGGCCGAACCGGCGTAGCCCGACGCCGAGCCGGAACCGA
Source organism: Pirellulales bacterium (assembly GCA_035499655.1). Taxonomy (NCBI): domain Bacteria; kingdom Pseudomonadati; phylum Planctomycetota; class Planctomycetia; order Pirellulales; species Pirellulales bacterium. Next base: position 32,311 of record DATJYL010000181.1, on the reverse strand, counting down.
TAGCCGGCAAAGATAAAGTGATGTCGGTGGTGTTGACGTTGAAAACATTGGCACCAAAACTACCGGTGAAATCGAAATTCCCAGTGCCCGTGAAACTTTTGACGTTGAACAGGTCGCCGACGAACCCGCTGGCATCAATGCTCACGTTGCCGACCACGGGGGCCGTGTCGCCGATATTGAAGGTATCGCCGCCTGCCAATGCGGTAAGGAAGGCATCGCCGGACCAATTTTCGACCGAAAACGTATGCGGATCGATTCCCCCGGTGATGTCGGCGATGCTGACGCCCCCGATAAACTGAATCGTATTGCCCAGTCCGTCGGTCAAGCTGCTGTCGGTCAAGGCCCAGTTGGTATCGTCGCTGACGGTCAAAGTGTTGGTTCCCGGGCCACCGTCGTAGGTGAGCGTGCCCCCCATCACACCCGGCGTTAAATCGATCGGGCCATTGATCGTGAGCGAATCGTTGCCTGGCCCGAGAATAATGGCCAGGTTTTGCAGTCCGTCAGCATAGCCAGCAGTTGAATCAATCGCGACTGAGTCGTCTGTCGCACCAAGCGGGTCTTGAACGGTTACCGTGCCGATGTTTGTAAATTCAACGTTACTTACACCAACCGGGATCGGTGATAAGGTTGTCGGGCCTGCGGTACCGTCGATCACCATGTCGGTTTCTCCGACGGAAGGCGGCAAAACCAGATTCGAACCGTTTTGGCCTGTGATCGTGAAATCATCGCCCATGAATTCTGGCATGGTGTAGGTCAGACTGTTGAAGTTCTCCAGATGAATGGTGCTATTGTCTTCGAACTCGGATGCCACAAGGAGGGTAACGGAGGTCGGCCCCACAATCTCCATGTCCGTTTCGTAACTAATAGCGAAATTGTAGGTTTGCAGATTCATGTTAGACGGCGCTACGGCGACGGATTGCGTACCATCACCGGCCATGGACAAATTATCAACTTGTCCATTCGTCAAACCTTCTCCGCCAAAAACAAAGACCTCAAATAGATTGTTAAAAATTGCGGGATCAATGGAAATTTGATCCGCATTGTTTCCGGCATCAATCAGTAAAATACCGCTCGAAAGATCAACCGTGTAGCTATATGGACTAGCCGCGCTCGTCATGTAACCAGTGGGATTCGCGGCATCGTATGCAAACGACGAAATGAACGACGAATCGGCAAAGGAAGCGTCGGAGTATGGCGATATCGTGACATCCGCCATAGTAGGATCTGCGGCATCGGCGGTGATATCGATTTTGTCGTACGCTCCTGTCCCCGTAATGTACGCGTAAACGCTCGGCCCAATGTCCGGATCATTTACAAACTGTTCATACGCATTTTGAACATCCGTTGGGTCTTCGTTCAAACTGCCCACCATCGTATAGAAATTTTCGAAAAACGGCATGTTGAAATCAGTCGGATATTCGTTCCCCGTGTAGGGGCCCTGGCGCATGACGTCGGAACTGTTCAGCATGTCGATGTTCGTATCGAAAAACGAGTTCCATGGCTTCGGCTGTCCATCGCTGGTCGTAGAGAGTCCCCAGGTTTCTGCCGCACCCTGAGCCGCAACTTGCGCAATGGTGACATTCAAATTAATTGGAGTGACCGCCGGATTGGCTTGCTGCGCTAACCAATGATCGAAGATGGTGTCGGCATTCACCGCGACTCCGCCGTCCGAATATCGCAAAAGCCCGTTGCCCGATGGGTCGCTAGGATCCATATACATGGGATCCACGAAGCGCTGCGCAGGGTTGGTGGAAAGCTGTAATGTGTCACTGTCGATATCGTATGAGGTTGCGCCAAAAACGCCCAAAATTCCAGGATTCGCCGGATCCGACGCGCTATTTCCAATTTGAGTTCCGCCGATTGTAAAGCCGCCCACCAAAATGTACACGTCCTGATATTGGTCAGGCGCCATCGTGGTAGGGTTTGTCTGCATGGGGTTGAAAAGCGGTCCGCGATTGATCGTCGGTGGCATCGCCGTCGGATCGTACGTATTCGGATCGTATAGCGGATTATTTTCGCCTAAAAAATCTGCCGGATCGTTCACGGCCCCTGTCACGTTGACTGAACCAAAATGTGTTGATGTGACTTCCTCCACCGTGATATTAAACGGCAAAAACATTTGCGTAAGCATGTTCATAATTGAACCTTCCAGGAGGTCCAATTGCGACAACGGCGTTTGCGTGCCGGTTTGATACTCCCACGGGAAATCCGTTTGCATCTGGCTCAGATTGAAACTAACCCCCTTGTTGGCGAACAGCGTTCTTAACGGCGTGTAGGTAATGTTTGGGTTCCCTGCCACGTTAAATTCGGGCCCAAACACCCAATTGACGCCATTGTTCGGGGGTACATATCCCCACGTATCCCAGCCGCCTGCGTTTCCAACGGTATCTTCAGGCATAGTAACTGTGTTAAGCCGCGTGCCGAAGTCAACGAAGACGGTATTCGTCAGCAGGCGGCGGTCTTCAAGCGATTCGACTTGAGCCAGTCGCGTGAAGCCTTGTAGACGGCCCCTGCCCTTGCGGCGAGCGCGCCGCGAAGTGCGAAAACGATTAAACCACGATGCCAACAAACCGCGCTGTTCCGGGAGCATGGTTTTCTGCCTGTCGAGAAAGATGGAAACTTCAAAGGGGTGAATCTAAAGCGCCTGCCGCCAGCCGCGATTTGCGGTCCAATGCCTCTTCCAACTCCGGTGATGTTTGCTGCCGATGGTTTCGCGATCCAAGGCGCAGAAAGCCACCCCACGAAGCTATTTTCACCAAAGTTTGCAAATCGGTTGCCTGATGCGTAGCGCCCCTGAGGCCACGCATAAGCTTCTAGTGTCGTCAACACTTGCAGCAATGTCAAGTTAATTGCAACCGTGTGTTTGGATGGATGCCACCCAGGGCCAACCGGCAAAAACCAAGTTTGAAAGGGGCATTTCGAACCCCACATCAACCCGGCGACTGCATCCTGCGCAGACTTCCATCCAATTCCCCTTTTTCAAACCCCGGCCACTGCCAGTAGTTCCGTTTTGACTTGCTTTTTTGAAATCAGTAGTGGTCTGTTTGAGATCAGCACCGTCTTAAGATCAGCCCAGCGCCTTGACGCCGGAGCGAGTCGCCGTCGTCAATTTGGCAGATAGAAAATCGACACTCCTGGAATTCTCTACGGAAAATGTTGACCTGGAAGATTATCGTAAGTACAACCAATGGTTGGCATTTTGATTAGGGCCGTGGGGGGCTTTGTCGTTGGGCGGCAGCGCACATCTGATTGGCATCTTACCAGAGCAGAGAGCAACATGGCGCATTTCACAAGCACATCTACTTCGGGGGCAACTTCCAATGGCCGAGTTGGACGCCGGCGCTTTTACCGCTGGCGGCTGTGCCGGTTTGAGCACCTCGAAATTCGGCAAGTGCTGAGTGCTGCATCAGTATCCACCGAACCCGTGGCGACGCCGGATATCGTCATCCTTCCGTCAGCAAAGCCCAATTTGGCTCCGCTCACCCCCGAGGGCTTTACCCCGACTCAAATTCGTCAAGCTTATGGGTTTAACAGCATTGCATTTCCAGGTGGGATTCAGGCCAATGGCAAGGGAACCACCATTGCCATTGTTGACGCGTTTAATAATCCAACGATTGTGAGCGATTTGAACACATTTGATACCACATTTGGTTTGCCCGCTCCGCCGAGTTTCAAAATTGTCAACGAGCACGGTTCGACATTGTTGCCAACCAACAACACCGACTGGGCGGGAGAAATTGCTCTAGACGTGGAATGGGCACATGCCATTGCTCCGGCGGCCAATATTTTATTAGTCGAGGCAACCGACAACAGCCTTCCTTTCTTGGGCCTTAGCAATCTCGAAATTGCCGTTAATTATGCGAAGCAAGTTGCCGGGGTGGTGGTGGTATCGAATAGTTACGGCGGACAAGAATATACGTTGACCGAAAGCGCAGGGGATAATGTCTACACCACGCCAAGCGGTCATGCCAATGTGTCCTTCGTCTTTTCGGCCGGCGATACAGGTGGGCCTGCCGCGTATCCCTCGGTTTCTCCCAATGTTCTCAGCGTCGGCGGCACTTCTTTGATCTTAACACCTTCTAACAATTACTCCGGCGAAACGGTCTGGAATAATTTAAGCGGCGCGGGCGGTGGTGGGCAGAGCGGGCTACTCACGCAAGATCTTCTTACTGGTGCATTTTCTTTGTCGATACCTGCGGAGAATGTGCCAAGCTATCAGGCAGGACTTGGCCTCACGGGACGAGGAACACCGGACGTATCTTATGATGGCGATCCTGCTACGGGCTACGCGGTGTACTCGTCCTATGCGTTTGGAGGCTGGGAAGAAATTGGTGGCACCAGCGCCGGCGCGCCTCAATGGTCTGCATTGATTGCCATCGCTGATCAGGGCCGAGCACTTCAAGGAAAGACGTCATTGGCCAACGTTCAATCCATCATCTATAAATTGCCCAGCGCCGATTTCCACGATATTACCATAGGCAATAACAATTTTTATGGCACGATATTTCCTGGCCAGGGCTATAATTTGGGAATAACCGGAAACGCGGCGGGCCCCGGCTACGATTTGGCTTCGGGCCGCGGCACGCCATTAGCCAACCTCGTAATTCGAGATTTGGTATCCTTTAATGGTTCAACCTTTGTGTCGCCCATGACCCGCACGATCGTCGGTGGCAGCAATGGATCGTGGTACTTTTTTGGCAAATCGCCAACCAAAGCAACGGCCTATAGCGATTCTGAAGACGGGGGCTCAGCCTTAACTGCTGACACTGATGTGGACGACGGTGCATCCATCTCCAGAGATGCTTCTTCGTTGGATCAGTTTACGAATCCCGATAGCAATCTCGTTTCCTCGGCGTCAACAGCCGGATCCCTCCGTTATGACGACACCGCGTCGCTGCAGCTCGCTTCCGATTCCCACGATGACGGCACGTATTTGTCGCGCCACTTCCACGGAATGTATGACGCCGATGCAGACAGTTCCAGCGCCGTGCTGGATGATTTCTTCGCAACTGTTTAAACGACTGGCTCGGATTAGTTCGTTGCCGGTTTAACGCGGTGTGCTGGCGGCGACTTTTTCGCGCGAGTTTGGCGAATCTTGGTGGCGGTTATCAAGCGGGCCAGTTTCAGGTTTCGTTTCCCGCTCCGCAAACGAAAAATTCCGGCTCTGGCGGAAAAACCGCAGCGGGTTGTCGTACACAATCTGGCGGACCAGCGACTCTTCATGCCCGCGCCGCCGCATGGCCAAAATAAAATCGGGCACGGCGGTGGGCTTGGACGGTCCCCAATCGCCCGCGGAATTCACCAGTAGCCGCTCTGGCCCGTGCATTTCGACCATGTCGACAGCCCGATCCGGCGTGCATTTACTCACCGGGTACAGCGTCATGCCGGCCCAATAGCCGCGATCCAGCACCAGGCGAATCGTGTGTTCTTCGGTGTGATCGACCAGCACGCGGCCTGTGTCCAACTGGGGAAAATCGGCCAGCATGTCTAAAATCATCCGCGTCCCTTGGTACTTATCTTCCAGGTGCGGCGTGTGAATGAGGATTTGCTCCCCCAGCCGCTGGGCCAGTTGCACGTGTTCCAAAAATACAATGGCTTCGTTCCGGGTGTTTTTGTTCAGGCCGATTTCGCCAATTCCCAGCACGCCGGGCAGTGACAAATACTCGGGAATCATAGCGATGACCTCACGGGCCAGCTTGACGTTCTCGGCCTCCTTGGCATTGATGCACAACCATGTGAAATGCGCCAAGCCATACCAGGCGGCCCGCTTGGGCTCGAACTCCGTGAGCTGCCGAAAATAATCGCGGAACCCGTCCACGCTGCCCCGATCAAACCCGGCCCAAAACGCCGGCTCGCTCAAACCGACGCAGCCCATTTTGGCCAGCAACTCGTAGTCGTCGGTCGTCCGCGAAACCATGTGAATGTGCGGGTCGATGTAATCCATGGCGGCGGAAAGGTGAAGGAGTGAGTGGTGAGTAAGTCCCGAGCAGGTTTCATCGCGTTGCAGTGCGGAGCGGTTGTTTATGCTTATTCTACTCCCAGCGTTTCTTTCCAATCTGCGTCGTAGGGACGGGAGAAAATCATCTGCACCTTTTCCGCCCGGCGCGGACCTGAGCCAGATAAAACTTCGATCGCCTGATGGACGCCGCGCATTCGCGGATCGTTGGCCACAGTGCCGGTAGCCCGGTCGATCCGATCTAACTGTGCTGCCGCTTGGAGCAATTGGGCGCGAAGTTGCAAGAACTCGCATTCAAATACATCAGCTGCTTTCGAATGAGACGGCATAGCGGCATTCTCCCATGCGTGCGGTCGAAGTGATGAATAATTTGGTGTCTTGAAGCAGAGTCAGACCGCTTTGCCACAGAGTCTGGCAAATCAGCTTAGGAAATCATCCTAACTCGGTCATTCTACCCGAACCACTGTGTGCCAGGCACCAGGCCGGACAGCTAGCAAGGGCCATGCAGATTTGCTGTCAAACTTTTCCCAGGCTACCCAAAACATACCTGAAACACCCTGACTTTGCCGTCTTTGACGTCGGTATGACATTTTCCAATTGAGTTGAATGGCCGGTTGTTCCGATGAAACCGGTTATAAGGGGGCTCGCCGAGCGCTGCCGCAGTGCTTTGTCGGTGCCTCCTGTCCCAGTTAGAAAGCCCAACCCATGCCCAATGCATGGCGGAGCGGGCACATTGCCCGTTGTAAGGGGTGGAGATCACCGATGACACGATTACCTCTGGCTCTGGTTGGATTTTTGTCCGCCCTAATGGCGACGATCGCCAGTGCGCAGTCGTATCCTCAGCCGTACCCAATGTATGGCACCGGCCCAAACCCACAGGCAGCATACGCCCCGGGGTCGATGTCTCAGGCCGGTTACGCTCAGCCGATGATGCCGCCGGCAGCCTACGCGCAGCCCGGAATGCCGCCAGGCACGTATGGATACGGGTATGGCCCGAATACCGGCGGCGGATATCCCGTCCTGCCGGCTGGTTATAACTACGGCGCAATGCCCGCTGGCGGAATGTATCCGAGCTTGCCCGGCAATGGCATGTATTCCGGCACTGGCTACAACGCAGGGTATACCAATGCCGGATCTGGCCAGGGTTATGCTGGCGCTTACGGGCCCAATGCAATGTCTCAGGGAATGTACCCGCCTGCTGGCCAAAATCATTCAGGGATGTCCGGCGGGGCGAATCAGGCGTCGAATCCGACGCAATCGGCGCCGCAAGATAAAGAATATCATGGTCCCCAGGGGCAAATCGCCAAGGCCTCGCCGCCTCCGATGAAACTGCCGCCGGGCGTGACCTGCGAAAACGGTTTGCTTTACTACAAGGGGAGCGCCCATGCCGACGTTAATTACCAACAGTTCCCGATGGGAACTGCATCGAATAACCCGTACCGCATGGCGTCGTATCAAGCCGGGGCGGAAAACGGGATGGGCTCCCCTTCCAGCGTGTTGACGCCGGGTTCTAATCCGCAAGGTGCAGGAATGCCCATGGGCAATGGCGGCGCAGGTACACAGGATGCAAGCCAAGGAAATGGCCAGTGCCAATGCGATGGCGATCAGTGCCAGGATTGTGGCCCCGGTTGTTTCGGTTGGCTGTGTGGCCTGTGCCACGGGTCCATGTTTCCCGGAAAATTAGGTTACTGCTGGAACGCCGGCTACGACAATTTGGCCATGACGCGAAATGCCGGAACCAGCCGGACGCTTGTGTTATTCGATAACTTCGACGGCACGTTCACGCCACTCCTTAATTCCAGAGATGTGACTTTCGATTGGGATTACGGTGGCCGTGCACATTTGGAGTTGATTGGGCCCAGCGGCATCACCTACCAGGGCACCTACACAAAGATTGCCACGTTTGCCGCACAGCAAAGTGTCGGAAGTCCAAACTCCGGTAACGCCGACCTGGTTCTGCCTGGCGAGTTGGGCGGTTTTTCCAGCGCGTTCCCGGCCGGGTTCTTCGACGTGGATGCCGTGACATTTCGATATCTCAGTGCTATTCAAACCGGCGAGTTTAACTTGATCTTTCCGTTTGGCAGCTTCGAGATACTCGCCGGATATCGTTACATGGAAATTGATGAACACGCGCAATACTTAACGAATTCGCTAGCCACGGGAAACGGCTTCTACGACGCCAATTCGTTGAATAACATGAACGGCGGCCAAATCGGCATTTTGGGCCGGTGGCAAATGTTCGGTCTCCTCGATTTCGATTTCGACGCCAAATTCGGCGTCATGGCCAATGCCGCGCATGAGAACCAGATTGCGTTTGACCCTGTCGATCAGTTCATTGGCCCGGCCAGCGGCTCGAAAACCCGTGTGGCTTACGTGACCGAACTGGGAATCCAAGGAGTAATTCCGCTAGGCTCCTCAGTGAGCTTCCACGCCGGGTACAATGTGTATTTCATCGATCGTGCGGCACTGGCCCCTGATCAATACGACTTTAATAGCTTCGGTCTGACGAGCGACGGCGGCACGCAGGTGAACAATCACGGCGACATTGTGCTGCAGGGCATCAATACTGGCATCACTGTCGTGTGGTAGCGCCCGCAGACAGCGGCCAGACCCATTTGCCGCAGCTTCCGAAAAACAGCGTCTTCTCGGCCCGATCTGTCCGGCAGTTCGGGCCGTAATTGTTTCCAGGCCCACGGTAGTTTGCCATAGCCTGCCGATTGTGCCGATTGTATTGGCATTTAAGACCTTGCGTCTCCAGCCAAACCAACGGATACTAAAAAAAGGCGGACTGCCGAATGCGATCGGCGGCATCCAGGTGGGTTCATGTGCCCTTGGATGCATTCGTGCCGTTAAACTCTGACCAACGACTCCTGGCGGCAGCGCCGAATGAGTACTGAACAATCGTATCAACCCGAGCTGGTCGATCAAACGCGGCAGCAAATCCGCGGCTTGGTGCAAGAGATCGAAGGGTTGGCCCGGGCCGAAGTTTCGCCCGAAGAATTTTACGAGGGTTTTTTGCACCGGGTGGTGGCGGCGCTGGCTGCCATTGGCGGCGCTGTGTGGACGTTGGACGAAGAAGGACGTTTGACCCTCAGCGCCCAAGTCAATCTGGCTGAAACCCGGTTGCACGAAAGCCAAGAGGAGCAACAACGCCACGGCAAGCTGCTGCGCAAAATTCTCACCGGCGGACAAGGTGCAGTTGTGCAGCCTAAGTACGTGAATGCCGAGGACGATTCGGCCAACCCCACCGACATGCTGCTGGTCCTGGGGATTTTGAAAAGCGATCAGGAAACCCGTGGGCTGGTCGAAATTTTCCAGCGCACCGGCGGGCGTCCGGCCGTGGAGCGAGGCTATCTGCGGTTTTTGATGCAGATGTGCGATTTGGCGGAAGATTTTTTGAAAACCCGCCAGTTGCGGCTGTATACCGATCGCCAGGCCATTTGGACGCAACTGGAACAATTTACGCTGCTGGCGCATAGCAGCCTGGAGCCGCGAGTCACTGCGTACACTCTGGCCAATGAAGGCCGGCGGCTTATTGAGTGCGACCGTGTTTCGCTGGCCATTCACAAAGGTCGTCGCAGTCGCATTGAAGCCGTCAGCGGACAGGAAACGTTCGACAAGCGATCCAACACCGTAACCATGCTAGGGAAGTTGGCGACGGTGGTCGTCCGAGCCGGCGAGCCGCTGTGGTACACCGGCGATACCCGTGATTTGGCGCCGCAAGTGGAAGAAACGGTTGAAGCCTACGTGGACGAATCGCATTCGAAAACAGTCGTCGTGCTGCCGTTGGCCAAACCACACGATAAAGAAGAGCAAGAGGTGGAAAATCAGCCGCCGCACAAGCCGGAATATATTGGCGCGCTGATTATCGAGCAGATCAATACGGACGGCATTCCAGCCGCCATGCGCCGCCGCATCGATGTTGTGGCCGAGCACGGCTCCATGGCGCTTTCCAACGCGATGGAGCACAACAGTTTGTTTCTAATGCCGGTGTGGCGCACGTTGGGTAAGTCCAGGTTTCTCGTAGCCGCCCGCACGCTTCCTAAAACGTTGGCAGCCGTGGTGGCGGTCGTGGCCATCATCACCTCGCTTTTTTTCGTGCCGAAGGAATTTGAATTGCACGGCAAAGGCACGCTGGAGCCGGTGGTCAAGCGAGATGTGTTTGCTCAAGTCGACGGCCTGGTCCTTCAGGTTTTGGTTAAGTCTGGTGCTGACGTTAAGGCCGATCAGCCCCTGGTGGAATTGCAAAATACCAAGCTCGACTCGGAACTGGTCGATATGATTGGGAAGGAAGCGGCCAACGACGCCAAAATTCATGCGCTGGAAAACGCAGGCTACAACGAACAACTTTCCGCCGAGGACCGCGCCAAAAACGAAGGCGAGCTGGCCATGGCCCGTGCCAGCCGGAACGAGTACCAGCAGCAACGAGAATTGCTTGAAGACGAAAAGAAAAAACTCACCGTGCGCAGTCCGATTGACGGCAAAGTGGTCACGTTCAAGTTGGAAGACCTGCTGAACAATCGCCCGGTGGAAAAAGGGCAAGTGCTGATGACCGTGGTCGATCCTACCAAGGATTGGGAGTTGGAAGTGCTAATGCCCGAAGACCGTATGGGGCACATCAAACATGCCGAAAAAGAATTGCACAAGGAAGATTTGGACGTCACCTACATGCTCAATTCCAAGGCGGGCGTCTGGTTGCACGGCACGGTCAAGGAAATTCAGCAAAAGGCCGAAGTCGAGGGGGAGGAAGGCAATACGGTGAGGTTGCTAGTGTCCATTAACAAGGCCGATTTGAACCCGGAAGTGCTCATCAAAGGTGCCGGCGTGTCGGCGAAAGTCGATTGCGGCCGCCGCAGCTTGGGCTACGTTTGGTTCCACGATGTATTTGAGTTCATCCAATCGAAAATTCTTTTCCGTTGGTGAGGCGAAAATGCAGCGACGGCTGTCCCCAGCCGTTTTGTTTGAGAAAACTGCAGGCGTTTGGGGACAGACGTTTCTACCGATTCCAAACTAGACCGCGACCAAGCAGCGGACTCACCGAGAAAAACAGCGGATTTACCCGGAGAAAGTGCCATGCGAACATCCATTTTTCTATTCGTAATTTGCGCTGCCGCGACCACGATCGCTTCAGGCCAATATCCGCCGGCATCCAGCGTGGCCGCTAATTCGCCCGCCGCCGGCGCCGCAGCGTCATCGGCCAACGTCACGGTCGATCATTGCGAGGTCAGGCTCGATGAAGAAGCCAAGGTTCCTGCCCAAGAAGCGGGTGTGCTGACAAAAATCAATGTTCGCGAGGGAGATCAAGTGCCTCTCAATGCGCTGCTGGCGCAAATCGATGACATTCAAGCGCAAAAACAACGCAAAAACGCACTGGCCGAATTCAATGGAGCGTCCGAAAAATCGAACAGCGATATCGATATTCGGTACGCTGCCGCCACATCCGACGTTGCCAAGTACGAATACTTGCGCGATCAGGAAGCCAATAAAAAGGCCGCCGGCTCGGTCTCGGACGTGGAAATGAAGGAAAAAGAATTTGCCTGGCACAAGGCCGATTTGGCCATTGAACAGGCGCGCAAGCAGCACACGGTCGATGGCTTCACCGCGGAAGCCAAACAAGCCGAAGTGGAAATGGCCGACGAATCGATCAAGCGCCGGCAGATTGCCGCGCCCATTGACGGCGTAGTCCAAAGAATTTATTCCCATTTGGGCGAGTGGGTCAAACCCGGCGACATCGTGGTCCGCGTCATTCGAATGGATCGGTTGCGAGTGGAAGGCCGGCTAGATATTGCCAAATACAGCCCTGGCGACGTTGCAGATCGTTCAGTTGTAGTGCAAGTGGAACTGGCCGGCGGTCGCAAGGTGCAATTCCCGGGCAGAATTGTGTTCGTCGATCCCGAAGTTCAAGGCGAGCTTGAATACGAAGTCCGGGCCGAAGTCGACAATCGCAAAGAAGACGGACAATGGCTGCTTCGACCCGGCATGCCGGCCACCATGACCTTTCAACTGAAATGACGGATGACCCAGCACCAATGACCAATTAGGGAATATTCGCCGATTATTGGTCATTGGGATTTTGGTCATTGGCCATTTATCATTTTCCATGCCCACCCTTGCCGATAGTCTTGTTTCCTCTTCCGCACGGCCGCTGGCCATTCGCAAACGCCCCGATTTGCAGGTGACCCGCCAGCGCTACCAGGGCCGGCAATACTGGATCGTGAAAGACCCGGTGGGCTTGAATTACTTCCGTTTTCAGGAGGAGGAATTCGCGCTGTTGAATTGGCTTGATGGGAAGACAAGCCTGGATGACCTTCGGCAGCGGTTCGAAAAGGAATTCGCCCCACAGAAAATTACCTTGGAGGAGTTAGGCCGTCTGATCGGCATGCTGCATCAAAGCGCCCTGGTGATTGCTGCCGTGCCGGGACAAGGCAAGCAGTTGCTCAAACTGCGGTGGGAGCGCAAAAAGCGCGAATTTTGGGGCACCGTTTCCAATTTGCTGGCCATTCGCTTGAAGGGAGTCGATCCGGAACGGTTTTTTAATTGGCTGCAGCCGAAGGTAGATTGGTTCTTTAGCAAACAAGCCGCGTCCTTTTGCCTGTTGCTGTTGGCCTCAGCTTTGACATTAGTGCTGGTGCAATTCGACACGTTCCGCGCCAAGCTGCCTGGGTTTCACCAATTCTTCGGTCCCAGCAATTGGATTTGGCTAGGCGCGGCGATGGTATTCACCAAAATTTTGCACGAGTTTGGCCACGGGTTGTCGTGCAAGCATTTCGGCGGCGAATGTCACGAGCTGGGCGTGATGTTCCTGGTTCTCACCCCCTGCTTGTATTGCAACGTTTCCGACTCCTGGATGCTGCCCAATAAATGGCATCGGGCGTTCATCGGCGCCGCCGGCATGTACGTGGAAGTATGCATTGCTTCCATTGCTACGTTCATCTGGTGGTTCAGCGAGCCGGGACTGCTGAACAACATCTGCTTAAGCACCATGTTTGTCTGCTCGGTCAGCACGGTGGTGTTCAACGGCAATCCGTTGTTGCGGTACGATGGCTATTACATTCTGTCCGATGTCCTGGAAATTCCCAACTTGCGGCAGAAGGCCACGTCGATTCTCAACCGTAAACTAGGCGAATGGTGCCTGGGGCTGGAACAACCGGAGGATCCGTTCCTGCCCACGCGTAATCAGTTTTGGTTCATGCTGTACACCGTGGCCTCCTCGATTTACACCTGGGTGGTCATGTTTTCGATTTTGTTTTTCCTGTTTCGGGTGTTTCAACCCTATCGTTTGGAAATTATAGGCCAGATCATTGCAATGGCGTCCATTGCCAGCTTGATCGGTCGGCCATTGTGGAGCTTGGGGAAATTTTTTTACGTACCGGGAAGGATCAATGAAGTGAAGAAGCCGCGCTTTTATGCCACGCTGGCCATCGTGCTGGGAGTCCTGGCCGCCATTGTGTTTGTGCCATTCCCCTATCATGTATTTTGTTATCTGACAGTCGAGCCGCAAAATGCCGATGCGGTGTACGTCGACGTGGCGGGTGAGATCGAAACTGTGCATGTCCAACCGGGCGACACCGTGCAGGCGGGCGCTCCGCTGGCCGACTTAAAAAGTTCCGAATTGGAATTGGCAATCGCCGATTTGACTGGGCGACGCAATCAGCTTGAGGCCCAAATGGAGGCCTTGCGATTGGAAGAACACGAAAATCGCAGGGCGGCCGATTCCATTCCCGAAGTGCAAAAATCGCTGGTGGCCATTGAAGAGCAACTGAAGAAAAAACAAACCGAGGTCGATCACCTGCACCTGGTCGCACATCGGGCGGGCATAGTGATTCCGCCTCCGTCCGTGCCACTCCACTCGCCGTCGGATGGCAAGTTGCCCAACTGGCACGGCACCCCGCTGGAGAAACAAAACATCGGCGCCACGCTCAAGGCCTCCACGTTGTTCTGCAAAATCGGCGACCCCGGAAAATTTGAAGCCGTGCTGGTGGTCGATCAGTCCGATATTGATCAGGTGTTTCCGGGGCAACATGTGAAGATCATGCTCGACGAAATGAAGGGCGTTACCTTCCGCAGCGAAATCACCGAAATTTCGAACGAACCGTTAAAGGTGGTTCCCAAGGCGCTTTCCAACAAAACCGGCGGCAGTATTGAAACCAAGCCCGACGAAACAGGTCTCCTGCGTCCGGCCAGTGTTGCTTACGAAGCCCGCGCCCCACTGGAAGACGACGAATTAAATTTCCTGACAGGCCTAAAAGGGCAAGCTAAAATCGACGGTCCCTGGCACTCGCTAGGCTGGCGTTTATGGCGATTCCTACAGCGCACGTTCCATTTCAAGCTGTAGCGTCTGGCTTCTCGCCGTTGTTGTAAGGTAGAATTCTCTACAGCGTTGGCAATATACCCCTACCCCTGACTGTACACCCAATCACTTTGTATGCGTAAAGTTCTTGTGACCGGCGGCGCCGGCTTCATTGGTTCGCACATTGTCGATGCACTTGTCGAACGCGGCTTGCAGGTTCGCGTGCTCGATAACCTTTCCTCCGGTCGGTTGGAAAACCTGGAGCAATCACGCAATAAAATCGACTTTTTGGAGGCTGATTTAACCGATCCCGTGGCCGTGGCCCGGGCTGTCTCGGGAATGGATTGCATTTTTCACCAGGCGGCGATTGCTTCGGTTCCGCGCAGCATCACCAAGCCGTTGGAAACCCACGCCGCCTGCGCCACGGCCACCCTTACGCTGTTAGATGCCGCCCGCAAAGCCGGAGTGCGCAGGGTTGTTTATGCCGGCTCCAGCAGCGCTTACGGCAACGCGCCCAAGCCGACCAAACAAGAAACCGATTTGCCGATGGCCATTTCGCCCTACGCGGCCGCCAAGCTTGCCGGCGAACTTTATTGTCAGTCGTTTGCCGCGATTAGCGAAGTGCAAACGGTCGCCTTGCGATATTTCAACGTGTTTGGTCCGCGGCAAGATCCCAATAGCGAATATTCGGCGGTCATTCCGAAATTCATCACCACGCTGCTGTCGGGAAAATCGCCCACGATTTTCGGCGACGGCAAGCAGTCGCGCGATTTTGTGTTTGTCGCCGATGTCGTGCAGGCCAATCTGCGCGCCGCCGAAGCCGAAGCGGAGCAAGTTTCCGGCCGTGTTTTCAACGTGGCCACGGGCCGTCGTGTCACGCTGCTGGATTTAATCGCGCAGCTCAACAAGCTGCTGGGAACCAGCGTCAAGCCCAAGCATGATAAGGAACGCCCCGGCGACGTTCGCGAAAGCCTGGCCGATATTTCTGAGGCCCGCAAGCATTTGCACTACGAACCAAAAGTCGATTTTGAAGAAGGGCTGCGCCGCTCGATCGATTATTATCGCTCGCTCATTCCGGTGTCGGCCAAAAAAAGCTCTGCCGCCAAAGCCGTCGCTGCAAAATGACGAATGACCAAGCACGAATGACCAATTGCCAAACCCTCATTGGTCATTCTCCCACCCTGCCGTTTTGCATGCTTGTCTGACGCCAGCGGAGAAAACTTCACAAAATCCGGAAGTGAATCTTGCTGGCGCCGCTAGCCGAACTAAGAAACAGGGAGTTTCTGCGCCGAACATCCGCCAAGGAGGGCACCGGTGTCCGCGGCAAGTGGCCTGAAAGTTTTCTGCTGGTGCTGGCTGTCGTGCCCCAAAAGCGACCGCACACTGTACCGCCTCGTCCGTAAACACAAGCCGCATAAGATCATGCTGCTGGGGCTGGGCGACGCCGTCCGGCCGCAGCGAATGATTTCGTTGGCGCAGCGGTACCACCCGGCCGAGCAAATTCACTTCGCCGGAATTGATCCGTTCGATGCCCGACCGGCCGCCGCGCCCCCTTTGTCGTTGAAAGCGGCCCATCAGTTTTTGCGTCCCACCGGAAGTAAAATCCATCTTTTTCCGGGGTCTCCACACGAGGCGCTGGAGCGGGCCGCCAATACCTTGCACGGCATCGAGCTGGCGTTGATTTCCACCGATCAAAATGCCGAATCTCTCGCCCGCGCTTGGTTCTCGCTGAACCGGCTGTTGACGCCGCAAGCGTTCGTGCTGCGGGAAGAAATGTGTGACGATCAACCGCGGCTGACGCCTCTTTCGCGTGCCGAAATCGACCGCCTAGCGGCTACTGCCGCCCCCCGCCGCCGGGCGGCCTAAAACGCTCTGGATCGAATTACCTCATCGCCATCTAGAAAGTGTCCAGCAGGCAATTTCGGTAATCGACGGCGAATGCGTGGCCGCATGGCTTAAATCGGCCGCACTTTGCAATTCTTTGTTCCTGTTTTCCACGAAAGACCGTCGCCAGCCGCTTCTCGGCTGGATATGATAAATGTCCCTTGGCAGCCGGAGTGTGACGAGTCCGGCTCCACAGGCTGAAAACTGACATTGGTCAATCGACGAAGGACCACGGAATATGTCTTCCAATTCGTCCAATCATGCTACCGTTGTGGCCGCCGGTTTGCCGCTGTTGGGCTCTGCCGAACACTCGCATTCCGGCCCATGCTGCAAAGTTGCCATGTGCGAAGGCAGCAGCCCGCACATGTCGAAAGAAACCCGCTCGCTGCTGCGCAGTCGGCTGCGCATGTCAGCGTTGTTATTGGGCGGCGGGTTCGCGGTCTTCTTTCTGCGGCAATTGTTCTTGGTCAATTATCATAGCCCGGAAGAAATGTTCCTACTCCTTTTTCACGGGCTGACGTCGCTGTTCCTGCTTTTGATCGGTGGCCGGCTGTGCCAGAAGTGCACTTATGAACTATCCACATTGCGGATTGCTGAGTTGATCATTTTCGGCGTTCCGTCGCTGTATTTTATTGCCATGCAATGGGTGGCCATCCGCAGCGGCGATCCGTTTTTAATTGGCATTACCGCGCCGTGGATGCTGTTGATTCTCACCTACTCGCTGTACATTCCCAACACCTGGAGGCGCGCCGCTTGGGTGCTCGGCTTGTTCGCGGTTACCCCAACAGCCATTTGCATTGTAGCCGCGGTCATGCTTCCCATTTACGGGAGCATGGTTGGGCCGAACATCATTTCCAAGATTTTCATGACCATGGCGCTAGCCGCGTTCATCGGCACTTGGGGAGTTCACACCATCAATCGCTTGCGGCGCGAAGCGTTCGAAGCCAAACAGTTGGGGCAGTATCGACTCAAGCGCCTGCTAGGCGCCGGAGGCATGGGAGAAGTGCATTTGGCCGAGCATCAACTGATGAAGCGCCCTGTGGCCATCAAGCTTATCAAGCCCAGCAACGCGGCCGATCCCACGTCGTTGGCCCGCTTCCATCGCGAAGTGCAGGCCACGGCCAAGCTCACGCATTTGAACACCATCGAAATCTTCGACTACGGCCACACCGACGACGGCACGTTTTACTACGTCATGGAATACCTGCCCGGCAAAAGCCTGGCCGACCTGGTCGAACAGCACGGGCCCATGGCTCCGGCCCGAGTGGTGTGGTTACTGGAGCAAATCTGTGGTGCCCTGGCCGAAGCGCACGGCCTGGGACTGATGCATCGCGACATCAAGCCGGGCAACATTTTCGCCGCGGAGCGAGGCGGCGTTTATGATGTCGCCAAGCTGTTGGATTTCGGCCTAGCCAAGCCGCTGATGACGGGCCACGGCGATGTCACGCTTACGCAGCAAGGTTCGATCACCGGCTCGCCGCTGTTCATGGCGCCAGAGCAAGCGGCCGGTGACGGCGAACCCGATGCCCGCAGCGATATTTACGCGCTCGGCGCGGTGGCGTACTACTTGCTGACGGGTCATCCGCCGTTCGAAGGCGACAACGCGGTGAAGGTGTTGCTCGCTCACGCTAACAAAAACGTGACGCCGCCATCGAAGCTGCAACCCGGCATTCAGTCCGAATTGGAGCAGATTGTCCTGCGCTGCCTGCAGAAGAAGCCGGCCGATCGTTTCCCCGATGTTGCCACATTGGGCGCGGAGTTGGCCGCGACTCCGTTGCACGGCCGGTGGACTGCCGCTGATGCGCAAGCGTGGTGGCAAACCAACGGCGGCGTCAGCCGCGATGGCATGCCCACGGTGGCCGGTGCAGCGGACCATACGGTTGTCGGCGGCATTCAATCGAGCACCGGCGCCGATCCATCCAGCGGCGACGACAGCGAAGCCGGCGCAGACGTCGCCTCGAAAGGCTCCCGCACTCGCGGCTCATCCGACGCCACCCAAGCCGATCTGGCCCACGACAGCGCCAGCCACAGCGCGCTGGTGGGGTAATTCAGCCCTTGGGACGGCTGTTGCCATTAACTTACAGCCTGCCATTTCTTTCGGTATACTTGAATGAGGCGAAGCGACGATCGGTTCGCGTGACTCCGCCGAACCGTATTTCGTTCCGCGTGTCATTTGGTCAATCTAAATTCTGAACCCTGAGCCCCCAGCCCCAAGCCCCTCTCCACTGAATGCCATGCCTGCCGCCCCTCGCACCATGTTCGAAAAAATCTGGGATGCACATGTGGTGCATGCCGCACCGGGACAGGAAACCCTGCTCTACATCGATCTGCATTTGGTCCACGAAGTGACCAGCCCGCAGGCGTTCGAGGGATTGCGATTAGCACACCGCCGGGTGCGTCGCCCGGAACTAACCGTCGCCACGCCCGACCATAACGTGCCCACCACCGATCGGCGGCTGCCCATTGCGGACCTCATTTCCGAGCAGCAAATCAATACGCTCCGCCACAACTGCCGCGAGTTCGGCATTCGCCTGTACGATTTAGACAGTCCGCAACAAGGCATCGTGCACGTTATCGGTCCGGAACTGGGATTCACGCAGCCGGGCCTGACGATTGTTTGCGGCGACAGTCATACCGCCACGCACGGCGCGTTCGGCGCGCTGGCCTTCGGCATCGGCACCAGCGAAGTGGAACACGTGCTGGCCACGCAAACCCTGCTGCAATCGAAGCCGAAAACGTTTGAGCTGCGGGTCGATGGCCAACTGGGCCACGGCGTGACGGCCAAAGACGTCATTCTGTTTCTGATTGGCCAAATCGGCACGGATGGCGGCACCGGTTACGTCATCGAATACACCGGCCCGATCATCCGCAGCTTCAGCATGGAACAGCGCATGACCGTGTGCAACATGTCGATTGAAGCCGGCGCACGGGCCGGTATGATCGCGCCGGACGATCAAACGTTCGAATATCTCAAGGGTCGTGAATTCGCCCCGCAGGGAAACGCTTTCGATGCCGCCGTGGACCGGTGGCAACAACTTCCCAGCGATTCGGGCGCAAAGTACGACCGGATGGAAGTGTACGATGCCGCCGACATTGCACCGCAAATCACCTGGGGCACCAATCCCGGGCAGGTCGTGCCGGTGCTGGGAAGCGTGCCCGATCCCGCGAATTTCGAGCGCGACGATCAACGCAAAGCCGCCGAGCATTCGCTCAAATACATGGGGCTGGAGCCCGGCAAGCCGATGCAATCGCTGGCGCTGGATCGCGTGTTCATCGGTTCGTGCACCAACAGCCGCATCGAAGACTTGCGGGCCGCCGCCGCCGTGGTGCGCGGCTATCGTGTGGCCGAAACGGTCGATGCCATGGTCGTGCCCGGCAGCGGGCAAGTGAAGCAACAGGCGGAACACGAAGGCCTGGATCGCATTTTCAAAGAGGCGGGCTTCGATTGGCGCGAAGCCGGCTGCAGCATGTGCCTGGGCATGAATCCCGATATACTGACCCCCGGCCAGCGCTGCGCCAGCACCAGTAACCGCAATTTTGAAGGCCGCCAAGGCAAAGGGGGCCGCACGCATTTGGTCAGCCCCGCCATGGCCGCCGCCGCCGCCATCGCCGGCCACTTTGTCGACATCCGCCACTGGGATTACAAAGGATAGAGTCAGGGGCGAGAAATAGATGCCAAGATTTTTTCGAGTCATGTTAGCAGATGGAGACCATCCCAAAGTCGGCGACAGGAAATTGATGCTGGGAGTTCGCATTGGTATGCCGCCCCACGGTGACGTACAATTAAACAATAAGGGTGCTGTGGTTCCTGGATCCGGCGGAATGTCTGTAGCACGTAATTGGAAAGAACTGCCCTATTTTTTGATTCCTCCGAGGCTTGGCCATTTAGTACCAGAGCTGAGGAAAAAGCGTGCTGCAAGTGGCAACGACCAAGCGAAGTGTTGGTGGATGGGGGAGGGTCCATTCGAAAACTCACCAATTAATGCGCAACTGTCATTAAGACTTGATAACGACTTGCATGGTCTCATAGAACCGAATGAAGAAGTTTCGATCGAGACATTCCAAACTTCGTTAGCAGCGACTCGTGATAGCTGGACAATCGATGAAACGTAGACATGCCATCAATCTTACGTAAGCAATCTGATTTTCCCGACGCCATCAGGCTTCAGCTTGCACTATATGGCCTCTTCAAGGCTGGCCAGCAGAATAGTGCCAACGCGGATGAAATTCGTGGTGAGATGGAGCACTATTGGTGGCGGCTCACTGAATCCGAGCAATCGCTCTTAGAAGGCTTGGCAGCCGATTTAAGGACAGTTGGCATTGAATGGTCAAAGCCAAGGACTGAACCGACTCAAGAGATTCTCCATCAATTCAAAGATGCCATTGAGGCTTCTGATTGGGATACAGTGCTGGAACTTACTCGGGAGCATGAACACCTACTTCAACCATCCCAAGTTGCAGAAATTAGAGGGGTTTCGTGGATGCATCTTGGATTTCCACAAGTGGCCCTTTTATTTTTTGAGGACAGAATACGATTCGGTCCTCGAAAAGCACTCGATGAAGTTTGGTTCATGACTAGTCAGATTGCATCGGGGAAGGCACATGATGCAGTGCCCCGCGCACTCGAGATTGCCAGGATGAACTCCGATCCTCTGTTGATGATGAGTGCAGCGCATGTTCTCTCTTTCGCTGCGGACGCAGTGACTCAACAAGATTCTGAAAGATTTCGTAGGCAAGCAATAGAGGTGGCCAATCTCTCGCTTAAAATGTTAAGCGACCTTAAATTTGAAGGCTTAGATGCCTCAAGCCGATATTTGCTGGAAAATGAGCGCATGGCGACATTGCTTCGACTCGCGTATGATCTTGCGCAAGTAGGTGAATTATCTGAATCCCGTGGGATATGTGAAACGATATTGGGGATCGATCCAACTCAGAAGAACGCGCGAATACTCCTCGCATGGCTATTACGTGACGAGAATCAGCAACGCGCTCAAGAGATGTTTTTCACAGGATTTACAGGCTGGTTATCTTCGATCGAAGTAGATCGCATGCTACCGTTCAGTTACCGCTCTCGTTTGGATTGGTCTTCTGTCATCTCAAACCGCGAAGGCATGGATTTATTTACATGACTCCCTTCACCAAACACACCGGACTGGTTGCTCCGCTGGACCGGGCCAATGTCGATACCGATCAAATCATTCCCAAGCAGTTTCTCAAGCGGATCGAGCGAACGGGCTTTGGACAATATCTCTTTTTCGATTGGCGGTTTCGCAACGATGGATCCGACAATCCGGATTTCGAATTGAATCGGCCGCAATTTCGTGGCGCCAGCATCCTTTTGGCCCGCCGCAATTTTGGCAGCGGTTCCAGCCGCGAACACGCCCCTTGGGCGCTGGCCGATTACGGTTTCCGCGTCATTATCGCGCCCACCTTCGCCGACATCTTCCACAACAACTGTTTCAAAAACGGCCTGCTGCCAATCACGCTGCCCGATGCCGAAATCGACGAATTGTTCGCGCGATGTGCCCAAAACCCCGGATACAAACTCACCGCCGATTTAGAAACCTGCAGGTTGACCGACAAGCATTACCTGTCGCTGCCGTTCGAAGTGGAAGAGTTCCGCCGCCACTGCCTGTTGCACGGACTAGATGATATCGGTCTTACTTTGCATCAGGCCGATAAAATTGCCGCGTTCGAAAAGAAGCGCGGCATGGCTCCCGTCGCCGGCCAATGAATACACTCCGCGATTTTGTGCGTCCTCTGCGATAGGTCAACATCGACATGATGCCGAGAGAATTATTTCCGTGTTCGGTGGTTGCCTGGAGTATCTTTCTGAGCTGCGCTCTGGCGTGCGCCGATGAACCCAAAGCAACGGAATCTGGCGCCGGAAAAATCAACATCAAGGTTGAGAAAGTTCTCTCCGGACTAAACCATCCGTGTGGCGTGGCGGTTCGGCCGGAGACTGAGTATGTATACGTCGCCGAGGCTGGTTCTGGCCAAATTGCGAAATTTGCTCCGGCCAATGCCGGGAAGTCTATTCCAGCGATCGTGGGCTTTCCAACCGCGGCGCCTTCGGCAAATTCTGCGGCTGGCAGCTTGTACGGTTTGGCGTTTTTAAGCCGAAACGAATTGGCGACCCTGAGCACCACGGCGAAAGACGATAAAGAGGAAGCCATTGTTAGCGTGTTCGAATTGCCAACCGTCGGCTCCGCAGGCGAGGACAAGCCATTGGATTATGCCGCCGCCAATCGACGATCCAGCACAATTCTGTCGGGTTCGCCCAACCACGCGGCCGAGCCCTATGGTATTAGCTTGGCGAGTTTCGATTTTTCCTATTCCGCCCTGTTGATCTCGGCCCGTCGCGGCGACGACAAGGCCGGAGTTTATAAGGCGGACGTTGCGAAAAACCGAGATGCGATTGACGGCATTCATCCGTTATTCAAATCCGGAGCGTCGAACAATACGCCGGCGGTGCTCAGTATTGCGGTTAACCCACACGGTTTGTTGGTGGCCGTTCAAGCGGAATCGGGCGAGCAACATCGCGAATTAACGCTGGCGTTTTATCAAGTGCGAAATGGCAGTTTGATCATGAGCATGCCGTTGGCGTTGACGGACGTTGTGAGCTTGGCTTACAGTCCGGAAAGTGGCCGCTTGTACGCCTTGAGTTCCTCCCCGGTTAAATCCAGCGACGACGGATTGTATCGCCTGGATGCCGGCAAAGGGGATGATCGCGCCACTGTGAAGGCGGTAAAATTAGCGGGCCTGGAGCGCCCCTCGGGCATGGCCTTCAGCAGCGACAACACGCTTTATGTAAGCGTCCTTGGAGCCGCCGACGGAGCGAAGAATGACGACTCGGCCAAACAAGGAAAACTTTTAAAAATCACCGGCGATTTGTAAATCCATGCCCGCGTCCCGTCGCAGTCGCATCGAAGAAATGTTGGCACTCGATCCGGCTGATCAATTTCTGCGCTATAGCCTGGCGATGGAGTTGGAAAAGGAAGGCGAGCACGATCGCAGCCTTTCCGACTTGCGAGAGTTGCAGAACAATTCTGCACCTTATGTGCCTGCGTTTTTTATGGCGGCGCAACAGCTGGCAAAGTTAAACCGAATTGCAGAAGCGCGGGAAACGCTCCGCCGCGGCATTGACGAAGCGCGCCGCCAAAGCAATTCCCACGCAGCGGGCGAAATGAGCGAATTTTTGGCGTCGCTAGGCAGCGCAGGAGAATGAAGGCTGCAACACGCCCACCGTTTTCGATTCGAGCCGATTATTTTCGTTTCGTTCCACACGCTCCAGCGACAGCGCAGGCTTTGGCGCACAGTGTGCAACCGCCGCTGGCATGACCGGCGCCTTCTTCTGTGCCGCAGCCGGGGCCGCAACCGGCGGTCAGCGTTTCGGAAAATTTACGAAACTCCGCGGCGGCATCATACACTTCGGCCAGCTCGGCGGTAATGGCTTCGATTTCCGGCGTCACTTCGCCCAAAAAATAGAAGAACAACGAGCGGCCGTCGAACAAATGCTCCACGTCGAATAACGTGGCTGTAATGCCCCGCTGCGCAAGGCGCGCCGTGCATGCCTCCAGCGCTTTCTGCCGGTTCTTTTCCAGCCGGGCCACTAGCAGTTCGTCTTCCACGGTCAGACCGCGGAGAATCGAACCGTCGGTATTGCCATGGGTTGCCGCTTCTTCGGACGGGCCCAGCACTTCGCCGGTTTCCAAGCCCCGGCCGGTGCGGACAACGACGCGGCTGGCGCGGGGATAAGCGACGGCGTCGACGGAAGTGAACCGGCCGACGTGCCCCATTAAACCCACTCGTACAAAGTGATGCCGCGACATATCGTTATTGTCGGTTACGAGGCGGCCATTGCCAAGCCGATTTTTGGTCTCGCGCAGGGGCAATCACCTTTCGCTGGCGGCATTTTCAGGGCATACTGGTCAATCGGATAGTATGTCTTTGCTAAGCCGCAAGCGCGGTGTAAGCACCGTTTCTAAAACATTAAATTCTGAAGTTTTTCCATGCCACAACCTGCTACGTTTCCGAACGAACTGCAGAACGAACATCATTCGGCCTCCTCCCCTTCGCGCTGGCATGAGCTGGCTCAGCGAGTTCTGGACGGCCATCAACTGAGCCGCGATGAAGCGCTGGCCGTGCTGCAATCGCCCGATGTCGAATTGCTCGATCTGATTGCGGCCTGCCACAAAATTCGCCATCGTCATTGGGGCCGCACGGTGCAGCTGTACTTCTTAATGAACGCCAAAAGCGGGTTATGTCCGGAAGATTGCGGCTACTGTTCGCAATCGAAAGTGTCGCAGGCGGAAATTCCGGTTTACAACCTGATTTCAGAAAGCAAGCTGCTCGATGCGGCGCGGGTATGTCACGAGCGGGGCGCCAGCACCTATTGTTTGGTGATTTCGGCTCGGGGACCGACGGAGCGCGAAATGGAAGCCGTGGAATACATCGTGCCGAAAATCAAGGAACAATATGGGCTGAATGTGTGCGCTTGCCTGGGATTATTGACGCCGGAGCAAGCCCTGCGATTGAAAGCGTGCGGCGTTGACAAGGTGAATCACAATTTGAACACCAGCCAACGTTTCTATCCGGAAATTTGCACTACGCACACCTGGCAAGACCGCGTCGATACGTTGCAGTCCGTGCGTGCCGCCGGATTGGAGCTGTGCTCCGGTGGCATCATCGGCA
This sequence comes from Pirellulales bacterium, assembly GCA_035499655.1. Lineage (NCBI taxonomy): Bacteria > Pseudomonadati > Planctomycetota > Planctomycetia > Pirellulales > Pirellulales bacterium. The sequence goes on along the minus strand of DATJYL010000181.1, from coordinate 7,487 downwards.
TGGGGGAGCACGACGCCGACGTGGTCGACATGGCTTTTGCGCTGCGCGACATGCAGGTGGAATCGATCCCGCTCAATTTTCTCAATGCGATCGACGGCACTCCCTTGGCGGGAAGTCAGCGATTAAATCCGCGCTATTGCTTGAAAGCGCTGTGCCTGTTGCGGCTGGTCAATCCGGCCAGCGAAATCCGGATTGCCGGCGGTCGCGAATTGCACTTGGGCAGTTTACAGGCCCTCGGATTGTACGTGGCCAACTCCGTGTTTGTGGGCGATTATCTAACGACCAGAGGGCAAGCCCCGGAAGCCGATTATAAAATGATTGAAGAGCTGGGCTTCACGGTCACCGGCGACAGGCCTGAATGCGCAGCGAGTTAATTCACAGCACCGTTGGGGCGGAATGTGGCTTCCTCAGGCCACGGCAACGGGCCAAAATCCATGGGAAAACAGCGCACGAATGCTGGGCTTGAGTGTGCCTTCTGGCGGCTTTTGCTGCCGTTGCTGATGGCGCTGTTTCTGTTTCGGCAAGCCTTTGCCGCCGAAACGAATGAGGCAAAGGTCGCTACCAAACCGGTTGAACAGTGGGGCATTTTCGAAATCGAATTGCCCGGTCCTGCTGACGGCAATCCGTTTGTCGATGTTCAATTGTCAGCAGATTTCCAGCCGAGCGGGCAATCCCAGTTGAAGCCAACTACAGTTCATGGGTTTTATGACGGCGACGGCGTCTACCGCATTCGCTTCATGCCTGATGCCCTGGGCACTTGGGAATACGTTACCCATAGCAACCACCCGGCGCTGGACGGCAGGCGTGGCAATTTCACTGTGGTTGCGCCATCGAAAAATAATCACGGGCCGGTGCAGGTTCGAAGTACATACCATTTCGGCTATGCCGACGGCACTCCGTTTTTTCCTTTTGGAACCACTTGCTACGCTTGGGTTCATCAAACGGAAGCATTGCAGCAACAAACGCTGGCCACGCTGGCGCAAAACCCGTTCAACAAATTGCGGATGTGTTTGTTTCCAAAGTGGTACGATCACAATCGTCGTGAGCCGGGGTTATATCCCTACGAGGGAACGCCGCCCAATCAATGGGACTTCACCCGCTTTAATCCGGTATTTTTCCAGCACCTGGAGCAGTGCATTGCGCAACTGGGCGACCTGGGCATCCAAGCCGACTTGATCCTGTTTCATCCGTATGACAGCAGCCATTGGGGATTCGACCGAATGCCGGCGGCGGCGGACGATTTGTATTTGCACTACGTGGTGGCACGCTTGGCGGCGTATCGCAACGTGTGGTGGTCGCTAGCTAACGAGTGGGATTTGCTAAAAGAAAAAAAGGAAAGCGATTGGGATCGCTTCTTTGAAATCATCGCCCACGACGATCCCTACGGTCACCTGCGCTCCATTCACAATTGCTCCCAAATCTTCAACAACACTAATCCGCTGGTCACGCATGCCAGCATTCAAAACGGTTCCGCCGTGGAAGATATTGGCCGCGCTGAGATTTTGCGCGACGTGTATCGCAAGCCAATTATTTACGACGAAATCAAGTACGAGGGCGATTTGCCGGTTCGTTGGGGAAATCTGATGCCGCAGGAAATGGTGCATCGATTTTGGGTGGCCATCATGGCCGGAACCTACGCTACGCACGGCGAAACGTATCAAAATCAGGACGATCAAATTGCCTGGTCCAGCGGCGGCGCCCTACACGGGCAAAGCCCACCACGAATTGGGTTTTTGAAGCAGATTGTCGAACACGGCCCGCCGGAGGGAATCAATCCGATTGATAAATGGCAAGATTTGCAAACCGCCGGCAAACCCAACGAATACTATCTGGTGTATTTCGGCAAAGAGTCGCCGCGGAAATGGACCTTTTCGTTGCCGATCACCAAGCCGGCCCAAACGGGGATGAAATTTCGCGTCGAAATCATCAACGCCTGGGATATGACCATTACGCCGGTGGAAGGCGAGTTCGAAGCAGTCAAAGAAAGTCAGTACCGCTACAACTGTCCGAGACATCCGACGATTGAATTGCCGGGCAAGCAGTACATAGCGCTGCGGATTACACGCCTGCACGAAGTCGATCAGCGGTCTGGGGCTTTGTCGATGAAAAGCGCCGCTGTTGCCAATGCCGACACCTCAGCTGCAACGGGACCACCGTTGCCCAGCGCGGGCTCCGTGAAGCCGTTTGTGCTTCGGCCCGCGGACTATGTGCACCACGTCGATAAATTTAACGCGCTGGATCAAAAGCGTGGGACCAACTCCGATGCCTATCTCATTGCCAACGAACAAGCGTGGCAATGGATCAGCGACGATGCGCCACTGTTCAATTGCCCGGACGCGCAATTTGAGGAAACGTATTACTTCCGCTGGTGGACCTATCGCAAGCACATCGAACAAACTCCGTTTGGCCTGGTGCTGACGGAATTTTTGCAACCGGTTTCACATGCCGGACCATACAACACTATTTCCTGCGCTTACGGACATCACTTGGCCGAAGGGCGTTGGCTTCGCGATCAGCGTCCGTTGGACGAATACACGAATTTCTGGTTTCATTCCGGAGAGGGCGGCGTCCCCGCCAAACATTTCCATCAGTACAGCAGTTGGGCAGAAGCCGCGCTGTATGACCGATATTTGGTGACTTTGGATCGTGATTTTCTGGTGGCATTGCTCGACGACTTGATCGCCGACTACGGCCGTTGGGAAACGGAGCGCGGTCTGCCCAGCGGCTTGTTTTGGCAGTACGATGTGCGCGACGGCATGGAGGAATCGATCAGCGGCGGCCGCCACGAGAAAAACATCCGACCCACAATCAACAGTTACATGGCCGCCAACGCTCAGGCGATTGCCCGCATTGCTGCGCTGGCGGGACGTCCCGAAGTGGCCAGCCAATTCACGGCTAAGTTTGAATCGTTGCGAGCCAACCTGCTGGCCCAGTTGTGGAATCCTGACGCTAAGTTTTTTGAAGTGAAGTTGGAACACGGCGGCTGGTCCGATGCGCGCGAGGCCATCGGCTTTATTCCCTGGATGTTTCATCTGGCCCAACCGCAGCAGGCCCTGATGTGGCTGCAGCTGAGCGATCCAACTGGTTTTCAAGCTCCCTGCGGGTTGACCACGGCGGAACAGCGGCATCCGAAATTTCGCAGCCACGGCGTGGGGAAGTGCGAATGGGATGGCGCCGTGTGGCCGTTTGCCACCAGCCAAACGCTAAATGGCTTGGCCAATTTGCTGCACGACTCGGAGCAACCCTATGTCAGCCGGCGCGATTATTTCACTGCGCTGCAAACCTACGCCCGCTCTCAGCAAATGGATGGCGAGCCGTACATCGGCGAATATCTGGACGAAAAAACCGGCCAGTGGTTGATTACCGGCCCCAAGGCCCAACGCAGCCGCGATTACAATCACTCCACGTTTAATGATTTGGTTATTAGCGGACTGGTCGGTTTGGTGCCGCGGGAAGACGACACGGTCGAAGTCGATCCGCTGTTGCCAGCCGACGCTTGGGACTGGTTCTGTCTCGACGGCGTGCCGTTTCATGGTCGCAACCTAACGATTATGTGGGATCGCAGCGGTCAGCATTACGGTCGTGGGGTTGGATTGGTTATTTGGGCTGACGGACAGGAACTTGCCCGTTCGCCGAGTTTACAACGGGTAACTGCGAAACTGCCGGCCATCGGCAAGACGAATTAGCAACGAGGCGATTGTCGTGCGGTTATTGCATCCTGAAATGCTTTTGGCGGCCGGTGGGCGTGTGGATTTGGGCCCCTGGTTGCCCATCGTCATTATCCTGGCGGTGGCTCTGCCTTTGGTCACGATTTTGCTTCTCGCTGCACAAAAGGAAAAGAAACGCACCGCCGGGTTCAAACAAACCGCCGAACAAATGGGCTTTGAGTTCTCTCCCACGGGCAATGCCGGGCTCCTGGCATCGCTCGACGGCCTGCCGCTGACTTCGCGCGGGCGCAGTAAGAAACAGACGAATCTAATGCTCGGCAAATCGCGCAGCATTGAAGTGGGTATTTTCGATTACAAGTACGTCACCGGTGGGGGCCGAAGTAGCACCGTCTGGAAGCAATCGGTGATCAGCTTTCAATCCGAGGCGTTGGCGCTCCCCGATTTTTCGCTGGCTCCCAAAAGCGTTTGGAGCAAAATTGTCACGCTCTTCGGGCAGAAAAGCATCGAGTTCGACACGCATCCCATTTTTTCCGGCAATTACTTGCTCCGCGGCAACGATGTGGAGGCTGTTCGCAAGTTGTTTACCGACACCGTATTGGATTTCTTCGAACAGAACTGGGGTTGGAACACCGAAGGCTCCGGAAGTCGGCTGTTGGTTTACAAGCAGTCCAAGCGGATTCCCGGGGCGGAGATACCCCAATTCTTGGAAGTGGGGTTGCAGATTTTGTCGGCACTGCAGGCCGGACGTTGAGCAGAAAAATTCACGCTGCAAGCAGCTGACGAAACGATTCGCACAGGGCCAGCGTTTGCTCCACGGTCAGTTCCTCGGCCCGCGCATTTTCGCCGAATTGCAGGGCAGCCAAGAGGCGATCGATGGCTGGCTTCTCGAGTTGCTCCTTGTATGTTGCTACAAGCACGCCGCGCAAAAACTTGCGGCGGTGCAAAAACAGCGAACGCACAAATTCGTGAAAGAATCGCCGATCCGGAATCGCCTTGCGCCGCTCCGGCTCCAGCGTAATGTTGACAATCGCCGAGTTCACTTTGGGACGCGGCCAAAAAACGGCCGGTGGCATCACCCGCAAAATTTCCACTCGGCATTGGCACTGCACCCACAAACTGAGCGCGCTATAATCTTTGGTGTGGGGCTGCGCCGCCAGGCGGTCGGCCAATTCTTTTTGAATGGTGACGGTCATCGTCTCCGGCGGGCGATCTAACTCCAGCAAGTTGGAAATCAGCGGCGTGGCGATGCCATACGGCAAGTTGGCCACTAGCTTGAACTGCCGACCGGGCTCGGCCGCCAAATGCTGATTCACTGCGTCCAGGACTGCCGGCTCGATGGTGTGTTTGCGTCGGAGGGCATCCACATTGAGCAGTGTAATGTTTGGAATCTGAATCAATTCTTCACTTGCCAGTTGAGTTAGCCGCGGATCAATTTCCACCGTCACAACGTGTGCCACGTGCGGGGCCATCAAGGCCGTCAGCGAGCCCACGCCCGTGCCCACTTCCAGCACCACATTGTTGGGGGAAAGTTGGGCGGATTCGGCGATGATCCGCAGCAAATTCAAATCGATTAAAAAATTCTGCCCATGCCGGGCTTGCAACTGCAAACCAACTTGCTCGAACCGCTGCTTCAAAAACGCGAGTGTTTGGTGCGACATCATTTTTGGCTAGATTCGGAGAGCGAGAGAGATGTCTTCAATCCGCTTGCGGTTTAGCGGTATTTGCTTCTATTGCTAGCTGCTTTTGTACGTATTTCGCCAGCACGTCGGTTTCCAAGTTCACGCTATCGCCCGGCTGCAAACGGCCTAACGTGGTAACAGAAAGCGTATGGGGAATCAGCATCACACTAAATCGCTCCGCTTCGACATCCACCAGAGTCAAGCTCACGCCGTCGATGGCTATCGAGCCCTTGGAGGCCATTTGCCGCATCAGCTCCGCGGGAGCGCGAAACCAAAATGTGGACCACTGGCCGGCATCGGTGCGCGATTCCAACGTGCCGCGCCCGTCGATGTGCCCGGTGACGAAATGACCGCCTACCCGATCGCCGAAGCATAACGATTGCTCCACGTTAATCGGGCTGCCCGATTTCAACTGACCCAAATTGGTGCGATGGAGCGTTTCTTCCCCGGCCTGAAATTCCAGCTGTAGCCCCCCTGCCCTGGCGGCTGCGTCGACGACCGTCAGGCAGCAGCCGTTCAGCGCCACGCTGTCGCCGATGCGGACATTTTCATATGCATTGTTTCTATCCGCGCCGGTAAATTGCGGCAGTTCGATGGAAATTCGCGCCCCCGGCGGTTCCGGGCGAACTTCGACAACCGTCGCCAGCGCTTCGACAAGACCAGTGAACATAGCAGAGAGAGCGGTCGGTGGTCGGTGATCAGTTGTCAGTAGTCGGTAATCGGTGGTCAATGCAGGCGTAAATATTTGAGAAAAACATATTCGGCGGTTCGGGTAGCGACATTACAACTAACCACCGACCACTTCTTCCTCAAAACAACGTTTCGGCCTCGTCTTGCTCTTGCTGCTGGCGATTTCGCCAACGCTGCCAAGCGTATCGCAGCGGAGGTCCCAGCACAAACAGCGAGCAAATTATCGGCACGCTGTAACCGCGAATGGCAATAATCACGACCAGCGAAAACAATAGCGCCACGATATGCCCGAGGCTGCGTTGACCGTTGAGCAATTGATTGACCACGTGCGGATAGGGAATTCGCGAAACCATAAGCACGCTCAGGACAATGGTAAATGCCGGCAGAAAGCGGCGCATGTACCAATCAATATCTTGAGCATAAGGCAAGTGATTGTTTTCCAGCCGCAGCGTGTAAAACAAAATGGCAAAGCTGGCAATCGATCCGGCGGCGGCCGGCGTGGGCAGCCCGATGAATGTTAGGTGATCGTCTTCTTGCTCGGTTTCCACATTAAAGCGGGCCAATCGCATGGCCGCACAGGCGACAAACGCGGCGGCAATAATCCACATTTCTTCACGATAGAAAAACGCGAAGTCGGGGCACATTTTCACCATGAGAAAGGCCGGGGCGACGCCAAACGTGACTAAATCGCACAAACTGTCGAGTTGAGCGCCGAAATCGCTGGTGATTTTTGCCAGCCGGGCGACGTGACCATCTAAGGCGTCGAAAACCATCGCCAGAAAAATGAGCCACGCGCTGAGCACTATGTTATGTGTGGGATTGGTGGGGTCGAAAGCGCCGATGAAGTTTGCCGGGCTGCCGATTTCCAGTTGAGGCGCGGTGAGTTTTGCATCCAGGCTACCCGCCCCAACTCGCGAGGCCACCACGATGGCAAAGAAACCGCAAATTAAATTTCCCAGCGTGAACATAGTGGGAAAAGCGGCAACGGTGCGAATTTTTTTCATATAGAAAGCAATTAACAGCTAGCGATTGGCGGTTAGCAATTAGCAACTTTTGCGGTTGATTATGGCCGGCAATGCCAATTCGTTGGATCGGCTCATTGCTAGTCGCTTATTGCTAGCTACTGTACTTCCCCACCACGTCGCGGCCGGCTTTAATCCACTGCCCTACGCGAACCTGTGGTTCGAAGCCCTCGGCCGGCACAATCAACTCGGTCCGCGAGCCAAACTTTATCATCCCAAATTTCACTCCCCGTTCCAACACCTGTCCGGGCCGTAAATCGTTCACAATTCGCCGGGCTACCATGCCGGAAACTTGCCGGCACACCAACCGGCGGTACGGCGGCTCGTCCTGTTCCAGGCCAATCCACATGCTTTCGTTCTGCGTGCTGGCCTGGGGATGATCGGCGTGCAAAAACTTGCCAGGCGAATAGATCAATCGAATCACCCTC
>DATJYL010000180.1 GCA_035499655.1 Pirellulales bacterium | reverse complement strand
AGTGACGACGGCTTGCTCAGTGGGTTTGTGGCGACGATACGAAGGAATGCGTACTGGGGCGGGCTTCGACATGGTGCGGTTCTCCCAAGGGGTCCGATTCCGGTAGTCTACCGGCTTCTCGGATCGTTTCGGGCCGCACTGTCGAACATCGACAGGTAACGTAAGTTGCGTTTCGGCTAAATGTTATGTACAGGGTGGCTAACGGGACTCGAACCCGTGACCCCCAGATCCACAATCTGGTGCTCTAACCAACTGAGCTATAGCCACCATATACCGACAGTATAAGGGTTTACGTCGGAAGCGTCACGGGCGATTTCCTCGCAAATGCAGAGATTCGTGCAGAGTTTCGAGCACGATCTACATTTGCACAGGGGAAACGCAATGAGAATTCCGAAACCATTTTTTCGCACCCAAACACAGTCGTACTATCTGCAATTCAAAGGTAAGCAGATAAACCTGGGCAGGAACAAGGCCGCCGCCCTTGCAAAGTATCACGAATTGCTGGCCGGGCATCAAGAGCCGACACCGGAAGGCACGGCCGCTGCCGTAATCGACCAATTCCTTGAATGGTGTAAAGCAAATCGAGCACCCCGGACGTACAAGTTTTACAAAGAACACCTTCAATCGTTTGTCGATTTCATTGGCAAGCAAATTCGCGTTGCCGATTTGCGGCCTTACCACGTAACCCAATGGCTATCGACAGTAAAGGGCGGGGATACGTTCAAGTATGGTGCTGTCGGATCGGTGAAAAGAGCGTTCAAGCACGCTGTTGATGAGGGCTACATACCCTATTCGCCTGTAGCGAAATGCAAGCAACCACGGCCCCAGCCCCGCGAAGTATACATAACACCGGAACAATGGCAGACGATCATCGAAAGCATGAAACCGGGTCCGTTTCAGGACGCGATTCTTTTCCTACGTCAAACCGGCTGCCGGCCGTTTGAATTGCGACAGATTGAAGCATCGAACATCGACGGCAAGCATATCGTATTCGCTGCCAAGAAAAGCAAAGGGAAACGATATCGCCGCGTGATACCGTTGACGGCCAAAGCCTTTGAAATTGTTCAGCGGCTAGCGGCAGAGCATCCTACGGGGACGATATTCCGAAACCAAAAGGGCAGGCCGTGGACGCACCCCGCTATGGGCCACGCTTGCCGAAAATTTGCCAAGAAACTGAAAGTGCCATTGTACCCTTACGCCATCCGCCACACGTTTTGCACCGATATGCTACTGGCCGGAATGGACCCGATTAAGCTTGCTGAAGTTATGGGCCACCGTTCGCTAAAAATGATTATGGACGTTTATAGTCACCTTAACTTGAAGCGTGACGAGTTGCGGGAACAACTTGAAAAGTTTGTCAACGCAAATGACGCAAAGCCACCGGAGAAGGGTCACGCTGCCTAGCTTGGAAGGCTTCAATATCGGCCGGTCGAATGCGAATAGGGTTTGTTGTATGACGCAACAAACCCTTTTTGCACAAATCGTACACCTTGCGTTGAGAAATGTTCATTTGCTTGGCGGCCTGTGCCACGGTCAACGGCGTACTGGCTTCAGATTCACTAGGCGGTGTAACCAATGCCAAGCACCCTGAAACCGCTTCGTGTTGCCGTTTGATTGGTTCCGTTTCAGGTATTGCGTCGATCATTCTCGCAATCTGCGGATAGCCATCCGTCAACGCTCTAGCCCGTATCTGATTGAAAATCTTGGTTTGCTCATTGAAGGTTTTTGCCAGCAGCGGCAATATCACGTCATTGTCAGTCAAACCACGGCCACGGTTTTCCAACGCCGCGAGCTTGGCAATTTGCGATTTCAGATAGTGGCGGAAATCCCCCATGATGAAAAGTCTAGCTTACTGCTGGGGCAGTTGCGTATCGGGAGATTGCTGGGGCAGCCCACCGGCTTCAACGCTGTTGTCGGCCATCCGTTTTATGAACTCTTGTAACCGGGGAGAGTTGCTAAACACTGCCCGTGCGATACGGATAAGTCTTTTCCGCTCTTTAATTTTCTCATAGCGGATGAGTTGACACACGCGGGCCGACTGTGCTGCCGTGTATGGCTCATGTTTTATTGTTTGGTACATGATAGCTCCTCATAAATCAGCCCTGGGGCGACAAAGTAATTCTAAAACTCTCCGCACCGCCCCCTTCGTAAATAATGCTCATACCGGTTTGCAGTTCCTTCAACTGCCGCCTCAGATTGGCCAGTAGCCGGTCATATTCACTGCGATTGTCGGGGTGGATTTCTAATTTCGCACGTTCAAACGTATTGATGGCGTTCTGTAGTTGTCGAATCTGCGATAGCTGTTCTGTTGTGTAGGTCATTTTGAACCGCCATTATTTCTTAAATCGCACAGGCGTTTAGCCTGCTTCATTTCGGCGGGATTACTAATTCCCTCAGCAAGACGTTGCTGAAATAAGTGATATGCTTTTAGGCTCCGCTCCTGCCAACCGGGAACGTCTTGAAATTGAAGTACCAAACATTCTTCCACTTCACGAAATAATCTTTCAACAGCGGGAATGGGTAAGAGATACTGTGCTCTTAGAGCTTGCCTATCAAACTCTTTCGCCATTCGAGTTAGCACACTCAGCAATGCAATCGCATCGGGCCGCCCAGTGCGACCCTCAGCAAGGCACTGATTGAGAAGTGCTCTGGCAACATTCAATTCATGGCCGATGGCCGCCGGGTCATCGGCGTTCGATGCCAATTCGATCAATGCGTTTTGCGTTGCTTCGTCATTACTCTTGTACTGCATAATCATTCACCGTTAGAAAAACGTCTGGCGACGGCCGATACCGAGACATTGGTTGTTGTAAACCGCCGCCAGACGCAGAACATGGTTTGAAAATGGTGTCCGACGAGCGGCATCGCACACCGCCTCAGCCGACCGGCACCGTCACCGGCTGAAAAGTGTCGGCGTTGAGTATCAATAGCCGACATTATTTGTTGTAACCAATGCGAGCAGCAGCCAATTTATCACCCGCCCGGGCTTTTTTTCTCTCGTTCATCCAAGTTTCAGTCGCCTCTTTAGACGCGATTGCTTGGCGTGGGTCGATCTTGTGATTGCGGCCGATCAAACCGCCTGTACTTTGACCGTCGAAACCGTTGTGGCTGCCAGTACCACCATTTTTGTCGGCCTTAAATAGCGGCCAAAATTGTTGGTCAGCACGCAACTTAGCAACCGCTGTATCGACGGGTAGGCTTTCGTCGCCCAATGTCACGACAACATTTTCACCGTCAATCGAACACTTGGACTGAAACCATTCTGCCGCCGCTGGGTTGCTCCACTCGGCTGCGTTAGCTGCTTCATTTTGAATGCGTGACGAATCTACGAAGCGTTGCAAGGCCGTTCTTTCGTCTTTAACCGTCTTGCGTAAGGTTTCAATTTCCTTGTTGGCCTCAGAATGCTTTCCCTCTAATTCGGCAACCAATTTGGTCAACGAATCTTTTTCGTTGGCGAGGGCTTCCCGTTCTTGGGCTAGTTTCTCTGCATTCGCAAGAGCTTCATTCGCCTTAACAGAACGCTCAGCGAATTCTTGTTCCGCCAAACGCTTGGCTTTCGATTCCTCTCTACGCCTAACCTCGGCAAAGTAGGAGTTCAAATTTTTTTGCGTGGCATCGTCAATTTCGTGGCCGAGAATTTCGGGCAGACTTTTCTTTTCTGTTTCCGTTTCCATATTTATTTACCTCAGTTATTTGGCTTCAAGTTAAGTAACCGGCGGCCCGCTCGGCTTGACCTGAGTGCCATGTAATCTTCTGGCCGCTCCAAGAGTTTTTTGTAGTCCACCTTGCCGTTCGCCAATCGCACGGAATTAGCAATCTGACTCAATTCATCAATTTTATCCTGGGCGGCGGCTAACTCTTGGGCTTGTCGATCTTTCATTGCGGCAACATCGGCCGCGTGCTTCTCCGCTTGAGCGTTCAATTTTTCTTGAAGCTCAAACGGTGTGAATACTGGTTTGTCATCGGGCATGGTATGGTTTCCTATTGGTTAGATTGATTCTCCCCCGCCAAGCTGACTCAGGATGAAAAGTTTGCGGACGGAACGTGAGACGAGAATTTCTTTTCGTATTGTGAACAGAATTCGGCGAACTGCCGGACCACGTAATGATTGCGGGGAGCAACCGTAGCAAGACGATTGAAAATTTCCTCAAAAACATTGGTACTGCCATCCGAACCGGTTTGGTCAGAATTGAGCAACTGCAAAATCAGGTACCACGTGGCATTGTCGCCTTGCAATTGTTCGGGGTGTTCGGGAAAAACCGTCAACAGTTTATCGACGGCAACAGAATTACTCATTGGAATTAAACCTCTACTGAAATGGATGACCGGTATTGGAAGCAGCTACCGATCAATTGTGCTGCTTAGGAATTCTTGGGTTCGCCGATGATGAGCTTGCCGTCTCGGTCAACATCTTTACGGCTGTCGCCAGTACGATCAAAGAGCCACGGCAATCGGGCGTTATCGTCTAACGTGCAATTACTTCCCGGCGTGAAACTCAATTCGAGTTTGAGATCGGCGGGCGTAGGTTGAGGGGCCGCACGTCGCCGACATAGTTGACAATACTTATCATGGAACAATGAAAAATTTGTAACCGGATCAAGGCCGGGATTCGCGGCGATAAATTCTTGAAGTAGTGTCACGTTGTCACCGTTGGAAAAATGCTGGCGGCTGGTTGGCCCCGGACAAAAGGTTAATGCCGGCCGCCAGCAAACAAGGAAGATTAAAAAAGATGGAATGCTTTGAGGATGCCAAGCAAGGTTGCGGCCATCGGTGCAAGTGCCAGTGACCATCCGCAGCCGGAAATAAAATTTTCGTACAAGAACTGGCATTGCAAACGTGCGGATGGAAGGTGGACTTGCAAGTTATAACCGCAGGCATCGCGGGCGAGTTTGAAGATTCTGAATGGACGCATGGGGAACCTCAGTTGATTTAATGGCGACCCTTGCGGAACCGGACACAAGGGCCGCCGGCCGGCAGGGCATAAGTTGCCGGCAGGATGATTTTGAAAACGGCGGCCGGGCGAGAGGAAATCGCAGGCCGCCGCCGGAGTGTTGGCAGGAACAAGTACGAAACTGCCAACAAGGTATGGTTTAGTTTTTCGGCACCGTTGCTTGAATAAGTTGGGCCGCCGCTTGGCTCGGGTACTTCAACGACGGTTCAAGGTAATAACTTTCGGTTTCTAACCACGCTGCCAGTCCGCGTAGCTCTGCAATAAAGTCACGTTCCAAATCTGTTTTGGATTTTTCAGCGATGGCGTAGTCAAGGCATTCCCCGGCACGTTCCGGGGACAACACAAGCGAAAGCACTTCCCAAATTTGGTATGGTGTCGCTTGCTGGGGTCCGTTGTCAGGTATGCTGTTCATTTTTCATGGTCCATTTTGGAAAATTGAATGAATGCTTGCGAAGATCAACCACAGTATCACAGTAGCGGCGAATGGCCTTAGAATCCCGATCATGGACAACTACAAACGAGACGCCCACCTTTTCACCGAACGCTTTTAGTCGGCGGAGCAATGAAGGAATTCGTTCGCCGGCACCAAAACTCCACAGTGCATCCAAGATTACATGATTGGCCATGCAATGGTTTTCGAGATACTCAAAAACAGATCGTAGCGAACAATCTTCGCCCCGCCGCCACCAAATTTCACTGTTGAAGCGGGATTTTATTTGTTGAAGCCGTTCAACCAAAGTATCCTTGGCATTGTGCGTGTCTATTAAAAGCGAATGGCGGGTTTGTCCGTTCAAATTCAGGGCGTAACACGATTTGCCAGAGCCGGGGTTTCCAATTACGGCAGTAAGAGTTGGGGGCGGACTGACCGCATTTGCCATACCCCTGCCTAACCCAATAGCGAATTGACGTTTTAGTCCTGTAAACATTGTGGCACTCCATAAATTGAAATGGGTTTATTCGTTTCCTTTGTGATAAGGTCCGGGTGTCGGGGGCAATTCAAATCGGGCAAGGTTTTTCCCCTGACCGATACCCATGAATCCGACCCATTCCGTTTCCAATCGAAACCGCAAAACATGGCCGCTATTGTGAACGAATCTGAACCGACATAACCCGGCCAAATGCCCAGTGCATAGGCACGTTCTTCAACACAGTGCTTTAGGCCATAACTACCCGCGTTGCACCGTGACGTTTGTTCGCAATGATGTAGGTACTCGCAACATTCCACGACTTCGTGGAACCACGCATCATTCAGCCACGGCGAATGCTCTGCTTTAATCTTCGCAACGTCATTTTCGGTCGGTAGAACCAATGGACGTTTTGCAGCATTCAGAAGCCAGAGTGTTTGCGGGCATTCATTCATTTCACTGAACGCAACCATCAATTCCCATTGGCCCGTTATACCGCAATGGTTTTGAAGATAGGATTTTGTAAAGGATTTTGCATACCGCCCTGTCCAGTTACCATCTTGATGCCGTATGGCATATCCACGACCGACCAGTTTACGGGCGTGCGGCAATACCCGCTCAGATATTTGTTTTACTTCAGCATGATAGTCAAGCATGGGATTGTTCCTTAGTTATGGGCGATTCAGATTTAAGAGCGATGCCCTTGAAGATTCGCATTACTTTCTCGTTGGGAATTCGCATTTGGCCCGGCCGCAATTTTGGAAAAGCGTCGAGCAACTCCGTGCAGAATGTTTGACGACGGGGAACGTCTAACGACCGTACTTCGCACCATCGTCGGTAGCTATCGTACAATTCCGCTTTGTCGCCTTTAGCATTCGGGGCAACAGTACAATTCTCAGCGGCCCACTCTTGAATTGGATTACTATCGTCAACCACCAATTGCACAATTTCTTGACACAAATCGGGCCGCGTGAACTTTGCTGTCTGTTGCACACGCTTCCAACCGTCGATGGCCCACCGAATGATTCCAGGTAGTTCTTTCTTGAGTGTTTCGTTTAAGTGTGGGTCGGGTTTCTCGGCAAACGATTCGATGAACCGCAACAAGATCATCCGCGATTCCAATTTGCCGCTGACATCTTGAAAATGCGGAATTGAATTGGAGGTTATTACGCACACGCCCCAATTATCAGTCGTAAGTGCCGTTTTATATTTTGCGGTTACTTCCACGGCATCACGTCCAGAAATTGCCGCTAGGATTTCGCGGGCTTCGGGACCAAACTGGCCCCAATTCGTTTCAGGGAAAAAGAGCAACCGCTTATTGATGCCCGATTCCAACGCATTTTTATCGCCCAGTCGATGCAGCGTTAAAGCGGCATAGTTGCCAGGTCCAATAATATCTTGAAGTACGCGGGCAATGACGCCTTTGCCGCCACGTTTGGCACCGCAGAGTACAAAGAACACGTGTAGCCACGGTGTCGTGAGGCTATATCCAAGAAACTCTTGCAAGAGTTTGTGGCACTCAGGATTGTTGGGCCACCACTCATCTAAACATTGCAACCAGCGGGCAGGCTTAGGAGCATTCGGGTCAAAGCTCCACGGCAACATGGATGTTGCAAAGAAATTTATATCGTGCGGGTAGAACCTAGATTCATCTTTGGACAAGTCGATTATGCCATTTTCGCAGACGAGATAATGGCTGGGATCATCCTTTCTATTATCAAGCCATTGACCGGGTTTCTTTTTTGTCTTAACCGCAACACGCAAACTGTGCATTGCGTCGTTTACAAGGCCGGTACTAATCCGTGTCAGCGGAGAATCACCACAGTTGTGTTTCTTCTTATATTCGAGAAACGCTAGTTCAACATGTTCCCAGAGCGTCTGGAACATTTCATGGTCCGGTGTTGGCACCCAGCAACGGCCATCGTGCCGGTAGAATGTCTCTTGAGCAAATAGCAGCGTGCAGATTGATTTATCGGCCACGCCTTCAATTATCAAGGGACGGCTAAATACTTTGTTGATGGCACTGCGAGCCAGGAAGGTCGGATTATTGATTGCCTCCAGGGTGGTGGTCTCAGGAGCAGGCACCCACAGATCAATACTTCGATATTTATCATGCGGAACCCAACCGTCGATGGCCCTTGGTTTACCGTCCTGCCAAAATCGGCCATCAATGCGAAAGCGTATGCCCTGTTTGCCATCCGCCGACAATTTCTCCAATATGACAGGCTCATTATTGAAGATGGCCTCACCGGGTAGTTCACGGTTATCCTGATTCAATTTCTTCGCAAGCTGTTGGGCTTTCGCCCACGATACACAAGCACGCTTGCCAGAGAATTCGATTTCTAATTCCCTACAAAAATTTTCGATCATTCGTTCACCTGAATATCACCTGCTTTCGATTCCACCTGAGAAAGAAATGCCCGATGGAGTGCAGGTGAAAACACCCCACCGGGCCGCAACCGGTTATTTTCGATCAAGCGTTAGTCGGTACTTATCGCTCGGATGTTTGACCCAACGCTTTTTGCTGGTTCGGGGATTGAGAAGATTGCCAACAATGAGCAATCCTTCGGGACCAGTTCCGATAACAAACTTTTCGGCTTGAAGTGCCGCCTTGATTTTCTTTTCGGGCCATTCGGTCGGGCATACGCCGTTGTCGAATAAGTAGCGATGGAAGGCTTCGACAAATTCGCGGTACGGCGTACTCTGGCCATCGGCGACAACAAACTTTTCATTCAGGAATTGAACTAGCATGGCGAACCTCATTACGGAGTGCGACCGCGAATGCGGAGCACGATGGACTGACGGATGACACTTCTCGGGTACAAGAGTAGAACGGTCCAAAAACGGACTTTTTTTCAGGAAATCGTGGAAAGTTGTGGATTTATTTTGTGAGTGTGAACCCTTTCTCGGTACAACAGTAGATGGGTCCAAATCGAGCGTTTTTATCAGGAATTCTCGAACGATTTTCAAATTATTTTTTCGAGTTTGCACCGATTCTATTACCGATGGTAATAGACTTCACGCAAAAAACATGGGGCTGTTTTGCCGGCTGCAAAGGCGTTTTTGCATAAAAAGGAGAAAGCTCAGGGAAGCCTGTTGCATGGTCCAACAGGCTTACAAATTTTTTCCCGCCGGCCGGTGCAGAGGGTAGGCTGGGGTTGCTGTCACGACTTGTCACGGCTTCCAATAGACTTTTCTAAGAGAAAAAAAGTTCTCCCCTAGGGGAGATATTTTAGGTATAGAGAAAAGTTGTTTATAAGCCGTGACAAGTCGTGACACCCCTGAACCGGCCGGCCGCCCGGCTGAAGAAATTTCGGTTATCAGGCTTGCTGACTCGGCGATTTCGATAGTGTTCAATCGCGGAGAAACGCAACCTCGCGGTTGCTTGACCATCGGTCACGGTTGTGTGTCGTAAAATGCCCACAGCTTGCATTAGCTGCCGTCTGGCAAACGACGAATGTAACGGCCGTTCTTACCGCGTGCCTGATTAGGATTGCGTGCGGGGTATCTGTGCTTATCAGGCTGTAGAAGCTCGATACCCGCTGCTGTCAACATCCGCTGTCGGATGCGAACCACCGCCGTGGCTTCCGACGTGGTTACGGCGATTGATGGCATCGTACCCGTCAATGCCACGGGCTTCGCTGTCGCAAACCATAGCCGTAGTGACCGTCCGATGCGGGTATGGTTCGGGTGATACAGCAACCGCTGCCACGGCAGACTGTCACCCGCCGGCCCATAGCCGACAAACCGCCGGCCATCGGCCCCTTGTAGCTCGAAACATCGTTGGCCGGGTTCGTATTGATTCATGGTGAAACTCGATTGTGTAAAATTTGGTGTTCCCGGCCGTTTCGGTTGTAAATCGTGGCACTTTTGCCAGTGTTTTACTGCAAAAGATAGTCTAATCAATTGTCTACTCTAAATTTGACATTCTGACGCTGTGAAGCATTATTGAGATAGGAGAATCAATCATGCAAACCGACAAGAAAACCGCCGTGTACGTCCGGGTGTCCAGCCATAGCCAAAACACCCGTAGCCAAGATGCTGATTTGAGGCGGTACGTCGATGCTTACGACGTTGATGCTGTTTGGTATGTCGATAAGGCAACTGGCACTAACATGGATCGGCCCGAATGGAATCGACTATGGGCCGACGTGTTGGCCGGCAAGATTGATCGGATTATTGTTTGGCGGGTAGACCGCCTTGGCAGAACTGTTAGCGGGCTTGCTCAATTGTATGATGAGTTGATCCGTCGCAAGGTAACGCTGACAAGCATTAAAGAATCGTTCGATTTGTTGACTAAAGAGGGACGATTGACCGCTACCATCTTAACGGGCGTAGCTGCATACGAAACTGAGGTTAGACGCGAGCGGCAAACCGCTGGTATTTCTGCTGCATTAGCAGCCGGCAAATCTTGGGGCGGTCGCAAAGCTGGCCATCGTAATAAGTCTGTGCTGGCCAAAGCAAGAGCCATCCGCAAGCTACATCACGCGGGCGAATCCATCGCAGCAATCGCCCGCACTTGCCAAGTAAGTCGGCCGACAGTGTATGACATTCTGTCTAGCTGACGATTGCACGCAATCAATCTCTGCGATGTTCAGTACGTTAGCTCTTAACGTGCAACTGGCAAGCAACCAGCGGCGATAACTAGGGGATAGGGTTATTTCAAACTCGGCAACACAATCGTTTTTATCCGCAGGTGGCCCGGCTCTTTGTTCGGCCTGAAATGCAATTTTCCATCTAGGTTGACTCGGCACCGGGTCCGGTCAATTGAAGCCCGCCGCATGAAAGCCCGCAACAAGCAAGCAAGATTCTGAAAAAATTTGCGGGCAAATTATTCTCTGTTGGCCGCCGCTTAGATGCGTTCAACTGCTATCGGGCTTTCAGAATGGCGAACAAAGCCACGGCAACAGCGACCACAACGCCAGAAACTAGCAACCATTTGCCGGGGCCAGCGTAGGCGGCATCATCTTCCGGCGTGTTTACGATGATGTTAGTTATGACATCATCTTCTAAATCGTCGCTCATTAGGATTGCTTTCGCAAAATAACATCATAGCCCAACGGCTTCGCAACCTTGTGAAGTGTCTTAACGGCTAGATCGGTTCCCGCTATCCAGCGGTGCAAAACCGATTGCTCTACTTCGCTGGCTTTCGCCAGTGAATAAACCGTGTAATCGCCCCGCTGTAGGGCTTTGTTGGCAATCGTTCGCAAATCGTCGCTTACGCTCATACCCAACTATACCCCGTAGTTGTTAGTTAGCAAGTAGCGATTGTAACGGCCGGTAATCCGAAAATACTTGCGAATTCGCCAGTAATTGCTAAAGAACGCTTGCTAGTTAGCCTGTACGTGCTAAATAACAAGTATAGGAGCAATCAACCATGTATAGCAGAGCACCAAAGCAATCGGATTATTTCGGCCTACTTGCGGTTGTCGTATTCGGCTTTTTGGCATTCGCTTTCATTCTGGCTTAACACAATGTTTTACGGTCGCAAACCACGTTTATCGGATTGGCTTGGCTTGTTAGTGGTGGCCGCGATTGTGTTCTTTTTAGTCGCCTTGATTCTTTCACTTTAAGAGGGCAACACCGATGAAAATTCTCGTCGCAACACAGGAACGCCGCTCGATTGATTCGCTGGAATACCACGTTTTCGATATGGCGGACGGCACGGGGTACAGCGTAACGCAAATTACGGAAGTGCTGCAATCCGGCCGCACTATCGTTTGCGGCGGCCGGGGCTACTACAAATCGAACGGCGAGAGTGCATATTGCGAAATCCGCGATTGCAATTTTCTGCCGCCCGCGTTCGCTACTACGTCCGCACGGGCCGTAGAGCCACAACGCAAGAGCTATCGGCGGACGTTTGAGCGGGCAGCCGGATAACAAGCTAAGTTTTAGTGTCGTTTTCCGTTCCCATTTTTAAGGGGCAAATCATGGCAGTTGCTACGAAAAATCCGGTCGAAATCACGTACAACTTGATCGACAAAATCAATCGGCGGCTAAGCAAAGCGGGTGAGCCGATCATTTTCAAAGAGCATGACGGTATGCGTAGGGAAACCGTGCTTTATCGGAACTGTATTCGGCTTACCGACGCCGACGTGCTGCGATTAGTGCAGCGGTTCCAATTGGGGACGGTCGATAGGTTGCCGAAACGGAAGGCGGGCGAATATCTGGCGTTCGTTCACGGTAAGCGAAGCGGTGTTAGTCTGTCTGTCTAAACTTGGCGAATTCGATTCTGAACCCTTCACAACCCCGGCATTTCGCCGGGGTTTTTTTGTTTGTTTGGCCCGAAAGGGTGGATCATAATACACCGATGCAAAAACTCATAACCGGGCGAGTGTGGAAAGAAATTACGGCTCGTGCCAAGCAGACGAAACGACGGTCTACCGTCGCTGTTGCCTATTTCAGTTCAGCACAACTATTACCGCTGAACAGTGGCAGCACACTTGTTATTGATATGAGCGAACGGGCGGTTCGTGCCGGGCAGACAAATCCGACAGCCGTAGTTGCGATGCTTCGCAAAGGCGTGAATGTTCATTCGGTCGAAAATTTGCACGCGAAAGTATTTGTGATTGGTAGCCGTGCCATCATTGGTTCGGCTAATGTCTCTGCCACGTCTGCAAACTATCTGATTGAGGCCGCGATTGAAACGAATGACCGTAAGACCGTCAAGGCATATCGTGAATGGGTTAATAGCCTAACCGGCGATAGAGTGACATTACGGCAAGCGAT
The DNA here is from genome assembly GCA_035499655.1 of Pirellulales bacterium. Taxonomy (NCBI): domain Bacteria; kingdom Pseudomonadati; phylum Planctomycetota; class Planctomycetia; order Pirellulales; species Pirellulales bacterium. The sequence continues at coordinate 20,572 of DATJYL010000180.1, read as the reverse complement.
ACGACTTCAAAAACTTTATGTTCCGCCCCGTGGATTCAATCGCCGGAAAAAACGAAATGGCAAACTAACTCCGCAACATTCGCCGCTGTGGACCGTGGTAACAAGGTTTGGAAACTGGAATGAGGAGGAGCAAGAGGCGGAACAAATCGGCACGCCGAAAGCTCGAAAGCAGTTGCGATCAAGTCGCTACTACGATGTTTATAACTTTTCTTGGCTTGGTAGTGCTTTTGCGAAAACGGCAAAACGAAACGATCTAGTAATTGAGAAGGTAGAGCAATCGGCACGAAACATTCGTATTTTTCCGCCCCGCCGAATCATTCATTTGCAGCGTTACCGCAATTCCAATGGCTTCATGTGTTTTCTTGAAATGCGGAAGGGGCTTAGATCAAAGAGCCGAAAAATTGTGAGCGAACGTCTAGGCAGTGGCGGCCGAAAATTTATTCAGGTCAAACGCTCACGTCTAATACGTGATACGGGCCTAGTGCATAAATTATTGCAATTGTGGCCGGATCGGAAATAAATCGCGGGCTTTTCGTTGAATGAATGCTAGCAATTGACTTTTCGTTCCATTGTTTCTACTGTCCGTTTGTGTCGGTACGAAAACAGCATTTACCACGGAGGGTAGATCATGGCGAAAACAATCTCATTCAAAAGCCCGGAAATGCAAGGCGATTATGGCAGGACCGAACAGCCGGTAAACACCGTGCTGGTTTCTTCCATCGTCGGCATTACAGAGACCACCGATTTTGCTTGCTGGATTTTGCTGCTAGGTGGTCACAAATTGCAGATAACTCGAAGTGACGTTGCGACAGTGAAAGCGGCAATCGGCTAAGCCTGATTATCGCACGGCGTAACCGGGTGAATGTTCGGCCGGCGGTAAATCGGGCCGCACAACTGCCGGCCTGACAAACACGGGAACTGCTTGAGTTGCGATTTTTCGGAAGTGTGCTTTGCGTAAGTGCGAATGCGTTAGCTCCCCGCGTGTTCCCGTTGCATCCGCGTTATTTGGTGGATTGATTAGCGGCCGTAAGTGCTCACTCTTGCCGACGTTAAATCCAAGTTTGCCCCGGCGTACCGCTCTTTCCTCAATTGTTTTGATTCTGGGCGTGTCATTTTTGCGGTGGGCTTCGGCGTATGCGGCTATGTCCTTGCTGAGAATGTCGGGTTCAACAAGCTTATCCATGCCCGTAGAGAGAAAACAAATCGACACAGCCAGTCGCAAGCATTTACGCCGCAACTCATCGGAAATGTTGATTCCGGGCAGGTTGTTATCCGGTATCCCGCCGAATGCCGCATCAATCGTTTTATCGGGGTCCATATCCAACCTGCCCCAGTGAATTGAGGGCATATTGAGCGGACCTACTCTTTCGCCAATGTCGATCCACAACACAACACAGTGCTGATTATCTTTAGTCTTGACGCCCCGCAGCACAAGAATTGATTGAACAATATGGCCCTCACAGACCGTTAGCGGATTGTCCTGCGGGGGCAGACGTAAAACAAATACGGGGTATGGAAGTTTGAGCGTGTCGGCGGGAACATCCAATTGAACGTCAGTAAGCATCGGGATGATGCTAGGCCAGATGTTGAAATAGGGTTTGCCCAGTTCTAGCCAGTGAATTTCAGCTTGATACCGATCAATTTCAACTTTCTGTTGATGGTCGCTGAAATCCGTTGCTGCAACTTTCCGTCGGGCTTCCGCCATGAATTCGGCGTGCGTAAACGGCCCACTACGTTTGTGGTTAGCCTCAAACGCTGTTGGGTAAGTAAAGAATTCCATTTGCAGAGCTTCCCCAAGCTACGTGAAAAAGCCCGTGAACTGGGGCAGGTAGTCCACGGGCTAGATTGTTCGCCAAGGCGAACGGCAATCAGTCTAGCAAAACCGATTGCCGATTCCAGCACCGTAGAGCAATAAGAACAAACTTGGGTGCTCTAAATCGTGCAGTAAAAATGCAGCGGAAAGCGTGCAAAACCGGGCATTGACGGCAAGTTGTGCGGAAATTAGTGTGAGTTAATTGCATAACTCTCTAGCATTTGCGACGTGTCGCTAGACGCTTTGGCCGCTCCACAATCTGGTGCTCTAACCAACTGAGCTATAGCCACCGTTGACTGAACCTCGAATTATATCGGCCGTGCCGGGCAGCAGCAATTGGAAAAGTCAGCTCGCTGGTCCGGCGTAGTACAGACAAAATAAGGTTCTCAGCGGTTCAGTTGCCGACGTACTTGGCGTACACACTGCGAGCCTCGGCCACGTCGGCGGTGCCGCCAATGATAGCGCGGCCATCGGGAAACAGCGTGATGACGTACTGCCCGACCGCACATCGCAATAGATATTGGTTGCGAGTGACTTGACCGACCGCACGAAGTTTTTGTTCGAGCAAATCCATTGTCGCCGGCGAAAATGCGGAGTTCGCCGAAGAGCTCAATTGGACGGAATTGCGCCCGCACAACACGGCCGTGCGACCGCCGCGCTGGCCCGTTAACCAAGGAAACTTCTCTTTCGTGTCCGAATCGCTGCGGCACGTAGGGCAACCGCCGGCGGCGCGCAGCCGATCCAGATTAAGCTGTCGCACTTGGTTTTCCCACAAATCGACCATCGTCAACGTTCGATTCACTGCCTCGGTGCAACCCGACAAAATTTTGATGGCTTCGCAAGCTTGGATCGACGCCACGACATTGACCACCGGCGACAAAATGCCGGCCGTGTCGCACGTAGGAGACGTGCCCGCCGGCGGCGGCTCGCTCATCACACAGCGAAAACACGGAGGCTGGCCCGGTAAAACGCTCAGTGATTGTCCTTCAGCGCCAATGCAACCTCCGTAAATCCAGGGAATGCACAATTTCACCGCCGCTTCGTTGATCAGGAAACGAGTTTCGAAATTATCGGTCCCATCGAGAATGATGTCGCAACCTTGGCACAGCGCCAAAATGTTATCCGCAGAAATATCGGCCACGATCGGTTCCACTTCAATCTGGCTGTTGATGCGCCGCAGTTTTTCCCCAGCCGCCACGGCTTTAGGCAGCGCCGCCGCCACGTCCGCCTCGTCGAATAGCACCTGCCGCTGCAGATTATTCAATTCTAAAAAATCGCGGTCCACAATTCGCAGCTGGCCCACCCCGGCCCGGGCCAACGTGTTGGCAATCACACTCCCTAAAGCGCCGCAACCGCAAATCAGCACGCGGCTGGCCAACAGCCGCCGCTGGCCCTCCTCTCCAAGGGGCGCATAGCGCATTTGCCGGGCATAACGATCCAATGAATGTTTTGTTGCATCGCTCATTTCTGAATACAACACACGATGAATTACACAACATAACCGGCAAAGTCGCCGTAGGAGGCCAAATCACGCTGCAACGCATCGCATTCTAGGCGGCCTTGCTCAATTTCAACCCGCTCCGACAGGCGACGTACTGCCACGACCGGAATCGAACAACCGGCGGTTCTGCCTGCGAATTCCGTCGGATGGTTCACTTCGGCAAAAATCAGCTGTGCCCACGGCGCAAACTCAAGCGGCTGTTTGTCCCATACCCACTGCGATAGTAACAAATTCGGTACGCAACTCCTAATACTGTCAGGTAACTTGACGCCAGGCGCCAACACCACAATTCCCACTGCGGGCCATTGTGCCAACCGCCGCAATTCTTCCACGATGACATCCTCACAATGTTCGGCCTCTGAACCAGCCACATCAGCCACCAGCAATATTCCCCGGCGACTGGCAAATTGACAGAGTTGCTCCGTTGGTGAACTTGTGACAATAGCCGTCCAAGTATCCCTCAGATAGTTTGCGGTGTCTTCGAAGTGTAAACCGAAACCAAGGGAAGGTGGAAGCACATCAGCTTTGTCGAAACGGACGCCGCGAAGCACGAATCGTTTTCCTTCGAAGTACAGTTCGCGGCCACGCACTCCCAGCCTGCGAATTCCCAAAACGCTGTCATACTGCTCAATGACCGATTCTCTGCTGTGGAGCTGCAGTTTAGCACGATACAGAAATGGTAATTCCGGCGTCCAGAAACAAGGATCAGGCACAACAGCCTCGGCCAACACGGTTTCGCCGGAACCCCGATCGATGAATGGCACACGGGCCGGAAGCGTTTGCGCAAATTCGCACTCCGGTCCAATCAAATGGCCGCTCAATTTGAGTTGTTTTAGTTCATGTTGATGCCCTGCGGCCAGCGTGAACCGGGCATAGACCCGCGCTTCGGCGGGGCTGACGAAACCGGAAAAAAGCTCAACACGTCGAATAATGGAATCGTGCGTCACTTGTCGCAGTAAATCGCTGATGACTTGGATAAGAATTTATGCCGTAGCTTCCTCCGCCTGCTGGGCGAGCGCAGCGGCCAGAAACCGACCGGTGACGGAACTTTTCGACCGGGAAACCAATTCCGGCGTCCCTTGCACCACGATTTGCCCTCCTTCGTCGGCTGCTCCAGGACCCAAATCGATAATCCAATCGGCGGCTTTCATCATTTGCAAATTGTGCTCGACCACTATTAACGAGTGTCCCACGGCCAGCAAAGCATCAAAGCAATCCAGCAATTGCACGACGTCGGCAAAATGCAAACCGGTCGTTGGCTCATCTAAAATGAACAGTGTTCGATTTCGCTTGGCGGCCGACATGTACCCCGCCAATTTTAAACGCTGGGCCTCGCCTCCGGAAAGCGTGTTGGCCGGCTGGCCGAGCCGTAAATAGTCCAAGCCCACGTCGATCAGCAGCTTCAGCTTGGCTTGCACTTTGGGGCAGCCCCTGAAAAAAGTAAATGCCTCGCGAACCGTCAGCTCCAACACCTCGGCAATGTGCCGGCCACGATATTTGATCTTTAATATCTCCGGCCGATAACGCGTGCCATTGCACTGGCTGCACTTCATGAATACGTCAGCCAGAAATTGCATGTCGATTTCGATGTAACCATCGCCGTGGCACGCCGGACAGCGTCCGCCATCAATGTTAAAGCTAAACTGGCTGGCCGTGTAATTGCGCATGCGGGCCTCCACCGTGTCGGCAAACACATTGCGGATTTCGTCGAACGCCTTGATATACGTGACCGGATTGGAGCGCGGCGAACGGCCAATGGGGCTTTGATCGACCAGAATGACTTCATTCACCTGTCCATCCCCGTACACGTCGTCGTGCTGTGCGGGCCGTGGCGATTCTAACCGCATCCGCCGCCGCAGGGCCGGGTATAGCGTGTCTTCCACCAACGTGCTTTTGCCTGATCCACTGATGCCGGTCACCAGGCACAACACGCCCAAGGGAAATTCCACGGTAATGTCTTTTAAATTGTTGCCGCGCGCGCCGGTCAGGCGAATCCAGCCGTGATCCGTGCGGCGGCGCTTCGCGGGCACGCTGCGACCACGCCGGCCGGCCAAATAATCGCCCGTCAGGCTTCTGGAGCATTGTTCCATTTCCTGAGGCGCACCTTGAAAAACCACCAGGCCGCCCCGTTCGCCGGCCCCGGGACCAATTTCGATGACCTCATCGGCGGCGCGAATCAGCGATTCTTCGTGCTCCACAACGCACACGCTGTTGCCACGGTCGCGCAGCGAAAGCACGGCTTTCACCAGGCGATCGACATCCGCCGGGTGCAAGCCGATCGAAGGTTCGTCGAGCACGTACAGCATGTTTACCAGGCTGGAGCCCAACGCAGTCGTTAACGAAACTCGTTGTGCTTCGCCGCCACTCAGCGTGCGCAAAGAACGGTCCAGCGTGAGATATCCCAATCCCACGGAATCCAAGTAGCCCAGCCGGGCTTGCACCTGCTCCAACATACTGCGACCAATTGTGGCCTGAAGCTGGGGAAGCGCCAATTCGCGAAACAGTGCCAGGCAATCGCGAATTTTAAGGGCGCAAATTTCAGAGATATTCCGCCCGGCAATCTGCGTGGCCAGCCCTTCTGGCCGTAAACGAGTTCCATTGCAACTTGGGCATACCCGGTAGCTGCGCCAGCGGTTCAGAAATACCCGTAGGTGCATTTTATATTTTCGCTTTTCCAGCCACTGAAAAAATCCGCGCAGCCCGCCAAAATTGCGTTCCGGCACGCCTTCGCGAATCAGGTTTAGATGTTCCTCGGTGAGCTTCTTGAAAGGCACATCGAGCGGAATTTGATAATCGTCGGCCAAGGCAATTAACTCTTCCAGTTCGTGTGCATAAGCGGGCGTGTTCCACGGCGCAATGGCCCCCTCGCGCAGCGATTTCCGCGGATCGGGCACAATCAAATCCAAATCAATGTCGATCACGTTGCCAAAGCCTTCGCATTCCGGACACGCGCCCAACGGACTGTTAAAGCTGTATAGCCGCGGCTCGGGCAATGGATAAACACGACCACATTCGTCGCACGTCATTTGATCGCTGAAGTTTAACCGCTGCCAAGTGCGGCCATCTAATGAATAGGGGCGGCCATATCGCTGTTCGCCAATCTGCGGGGGCTCCGGCAAATCGACAAACACGGTGGCCCGGCCGTTTCCATGTCCAAACGCCGCTTCCAACGATTCGCGGATTCGTTGCGCTGGGGTATCGGTCGTGAGCCGGTCGACGACGATGTACATCGGTTCGCTCGGCGGCGGTGCTTCAATGTTCGTCGTGGAATCTGCAAGATTCATTTGCCGATCGCCGACAACAACACGCAAAAAACCGAGCGCCTTCAACGCTGATGTGTTTATCGATGCCTGTTCGAAAGCCAGCAACAATCGTGCGCCGGCCGGCAATTTAGCCAAACTTTCCGCAGCCGATTGCGGCGATTCGCGGCGAACTTCGTGCCCGCAGGTTTGGCAAACGACGCAGCCGATTTTAGCGAATAACAACCGCAAGTAGTCGTTGGTTTCGGTGGCCGTGCCCACCGTGCTGCGGTTGGATCGGTTGGACGATTTATGGGTCACGGCCACTGCCGGGGGAATGCCGGTAATTTGCTCCGCCACCGGTCGTTCCAATCGCTGCAAAAACTGTCGGGTATAGGCCGAAAAAGTTTCGATGTACCGCCGCTGTCCTTCGGCGTACAGAGTATCTAGCGCCAAGCTGGTTTTACCGCTGCCGCTCAGACCGCAAAATACCACGAGTTTGCGGTGCGGGATGTCCAGATCAACCCCTTTAAGATTATGCACCTCAATGCCGCGAAGCGAAATAAAGCCTTTGTTCACCGCCGTGGTCCCCAGATTGCTCCAGACACAATCGGCAAAACTGTTATCATAACCCACACGCATTGGCAGGACCAGCAATGAATATTCGCGGTCGCAAAGTAACGGTGATGGGATTGGGTTGCCACGGAGGCGGCGTGGCGGCAACACGCTTTTGCGCGCAATCCGGAGCCACGGTTACCGTAACCGATTTGGCCGACGAAGCCGCATTGACCGAATCATTGGCAACCCTAAGCGATGTGCCCGTTGCAAAATTTACTTTGGGTCAACATCAGGCCGTCGATTTTTGCACGGCTGACGTCGTCGTCGTGAATCCGGCAGTGAAGCCGAAAAATCCGCACGTTGAATTGGCGCGGCAAGCCGGTGCAACCATTACGTCGGAAACCGAGCTATTTCTCAATGCCTGTCCGGCAACCGTGATCGGAGTAACCGGCACCGTGGGCAAATCGACAACCTCTGCCATGCTGGGAGCCATTTTGAAATCGGCCGGACGGCACTGCTGGCTGGGGGGAAATATCGGAAACAGTTTGCTCGCCGATGTGCCACACATGAAATCCGCCGACATGGTCGTGCTGGAAATGAGCAGCTTTCAACTCCACTGGCTAAGCCCTGCGACCCGCTGGCCCGCGGCCGCAATTATCACCAATTGTTCGCCCAACCATTTAGATTGGCACGGCACGTGGAACAATTACGTGGCCGCAAAGCAGCGCTTGCTTTCGCATTTACCAAGCGACGGATTTGCCGTGCTAAACAGTCAGGACCGTGAAATAGCCGGCTGGCAGCCACTATGCCGTGGCAAGGTTTTATTTCCTCCACATCCCGACTTATTGCCGCCGCTGCGCGTGTTTGGTTCACATGCTCATATCAATGCAGCCTGTGCGGCGGCGGCGGCAAAACAACTGGGCGTGAATGAACGAAGCATTTCTCGCGCGCTGGCCGAATTTGCAGGTCTTCCCCATCGTTTGCATTTGGCGGCCGAAATCGGCGGCCGACGGTTCTACAACGATTCCAAGTCAACCACGCCCGCCGCCACCCTGGCGGCTTTGAACGCCATGCAGCAACCCACCTGGCTGTTGCTCGGAGGCGCTGATAAGTGCATCGACTTTGCCGCGCTCGCTAGTGCGGTGACTCGACAAGCCAAGGGCGTCGCCGTGTTCGGATCGGTGGCGGAGCAACTGCAAAAAATCATTCACCAAGCCAACCATAACTTCCCGTGCTTTCGGGCTGAAACTTTACATGAAGCCCTGAACTGGTCTTGGCGGCAATCGAATCCCGACGAAGCGATCTTGCTTTCGCCCGGCTGTGCCAGCACCGATCAATTCCGGGATTTTGCCCACCGCGGAGAAGAGTTTGAACGCCTGGTGGATGCGCTCGGACTTGAAACCGCAATCGCCGCCGGTCGCAGCTTGGCGAAGCACTAAGCGGCACGTTTGGCCACCATGTTGCGGCGATGTTCGTCAAATTGCGAAACAATCAGCGCCGCATTCTGCCCCCCAAAGCCAAAGCTGTTGCTCAGCACATGACGGCAAGTCGTTTCTCGGGCCACATTCGGCACGTAATCCAAATCACAGTCCGGGTCAGAGGTTTCGTAATTGATGGTCGGCGGCAGCACGCCGTGGCGCGTGGCCATAATGCTCACCACCAGCTCGATGGCGCCGCCGGCCGTGGTGAAATGGCCCATCATGCTTTTGGTGCTGGAAATGGGCACACGATAAGCGTCATCGCCGAACACGCGCTTGATCGCCAAGGTTTCCATTTTGTCATTCAGCACCGTGCCGGTGCCGTGGGCGTTGACGTAACTGATTTGCTGAGGCTGCAAATCGGCGTCTTTTAACGCCAGGCTCATGCACGCCGCGGCTCCGCGTCCCTCGGGATGTACATCGGTAATGCGGAACGCGTCTTGAGCGGAACCGTAACCGGTAAGTTCGGCCAAAATCTCCGCGCCGCGCCGCTGTGCATGCTCCAACGATTCCAGCACCACCAGCGCCGCTCCCTCGCCCACCACAAAACCATCGCGATCGCGATCAAACGGCCGCACCGCATGGGACGGATCTTCATTGCGTTGCGACAAAGCGCTCAGCCGATGAAAACCGCTAATGCCAAACGGATGGATCATGCTATGGGCCCCGCCGGCCAACATAATATCTACTTCACCATTGCGGATCATGTCGGTTGCTTCGCCGATGGCCTGGCTGCTGGAAGCACACGCCGCAATGCAGTTGGCGTTGGGACCCTGCGCGTCGAACATGGTCGCCAGATGTGCGGCGGGCATGTTTAATTCCAATTCTAGCTCGTCGTCGGGCCGCCACAACCGTAACGCTTGTTCGGTGAATCTTTCCGGATGAAACTCCTCGCCCTCCATCGAGGCTGCCATCATCTGAGAGAACTGATCCCAATTTTGATAGGTTTCCCCACACCCCAGGTACACGCCGAATCGAAGCGGATTAATTTTGACATGTGGCCCGCCATTTCCATTGGCATCTAATCCAGCACTACGAGCGGCCTTAATTCCAGAGGCCATCGCGAACAGCGTTTGCCGCGGATGATGCTGCCAACGCAGCGGATCTTCACCAACTTCGGCGATGCTCCAATCTTTCACCTCGGCGGCAATTTGCACCGGAAACCGGCTGGCATCAAACAGCGTTAGCCGGCCCACGCCGGAGCGGCCCGCCGTGAGCCGATTCCATACCTCGCGCACATCAGAGCCCAACGGCGTAACGCAACCGACGCCGGTAATGACTACACGATTGCGCATGGTTTTTGCCTGATCCAATTCCGCTGTCGCATTGGCCCCGGTTCGCAGTCTTCCCGACGACGCAACGGCCCCAGTCGTCGGCGCGAAGATGGGCAAAAGCTGTGGAATGATATTCGACGGCAAGCGAACGAAAAAGGTCGATTCAAACACTCCGCAGCGCTGGATTCGCAAAAAATGCTAGCACCCGCGGCTAACGCTTAAATCCGCAGCGTCAACTTCGCTCAACCGGCGCCTTGCCAATGCAATGGTAGGTGAATCCAAGCGATTGCATCTGCCGCGGATTGTAAAGATTGCGGCCGTCAAAAATGACCGGCTGCTTTAATCGTCGACGAATGTCTTCAAAATCCGGATTTCGAAATTCACCCCATTCGGTGACGATGGCCAAGCAGTCGGCGCCGTCCAGGGCCGGCAACGGCAATGAAGCGTAAGCCAAACGCTCCCCGTAAATGGCCCGCACATTGGGCATCGCTTCCGGATCGTATACTTTCACCTGCGCGCCGAGTTCCAGCAAGCGGTTAATCAGCACGAGCGCCGGGGCATCGCGAATGTCATCGGTCCGGGGCTTGAACGCCAAGCCCCAAATGGCAATGGTTTTGCCTTTCAGTTGACCAGCAAAATACTCTTCGATTTTTTCCCCCAGCACGGTTTTCTGCCGGTTGTTGACCGCGTGCACGGCATCCAAAATTTGCGGCCGAAGTTCGTGTTGCCGCGCCATGGACGACAGCGCCAGCACGTCTTTCGGAAAGCAACTGCCGCCATAGCCCACGCCGGGAAACAAAAACGCGAACCCAATCCGCTGATCGTGCCCTATGCCGCGGCGCACGTCGTCAATGTCGGCCTGCATCCGCTCGCACAGGTTGGCCATTTCATTGATAAAGCTGATCTTGGTCGCCAATAGCGCGTTGGCCACGTACTTGGTCATTTCCGAACTTTCGGGCGACATCACCAAAAACGGCTTTTCGGTCCGCAAAAATGGAGCGTACAAGGTCCGCAACACCTCGGCCACTTCGGGCCGGCGCACGCCAACCACTACCCGATCGGGCTTTTGAAAATCGTCCAGTGCCGCCCCCTCTTTTAAAAACTCGGGATTACTGGCCACATCGCAGTCACGACCCGTGAGTTCCTTGAGCCGAGCCGCAATTTTAGCGGCCGTGCCGACGGGAACCGTGCTTTTGGTAACCACGATCGAGTCCGGTCGCAAATGCGGCGCTATCGAATCAACCACTTTCCACAACGCGGACAAGTCGGCCGAGCCGTCGTCGGACGGTGGCGTGCCCACGGCCAAAAAAACCAGTTGCGCCCCCTTCACCGCGGTCGCCAACTCGGTGGTGAAGTGCAGGCGCTTGGCTTCCAAGTTCTCTGTCACCAATTCAGCCAAACCGGGTTCGTAAATCGGCACGTCCCCCCGGGAAAGCCGTTCGACTTTTTGCCGATCGATGTCGACGCAAGTCACTTCATTGCCGCTTTCGGAAAAGCAGGTGCCCGTAACCAGGCCGACATAACCGGTGCCGATGACCGCAATGCGCATGAGTTGGATTCCAAATCTTCAAAAAAATGGAGCCGCCAGCCGGAAGTCAACGCCGATCGCCGCCCCACAGGAAGCGATTATATTCCAGTTTAGCTTGCCATTTTCGATCGCCCAAGAGTTGGTAGTGGGACAATTTGGACATAGTCCGACTGTGTCAGTCTGAAAAAGTGGCTCTCGAAATCTCAAATTATCCCGCCACCCAAGAGTGATGCTTCCGCCAGGCGTTTTAAACACCCCGTGCCTAAAAATGCGTGCTACAGCCAATCTCGCCGAAGTTATTGTGGTTCCGATTCTTCCCGCTCATCGGGGGGCACCCGGGCAATGGCCGCCAACGTATCGCCTTCTTCCAAGCTCATAATCCGCACGCCGTGAGTGTTCCGACCGGTAAGGCGAATTTCCCGCACCGCAATCCGCTGAATTTTTCCCCGAGCTGTCATCATCAGCACTTCGTCGTCTTCGTAGACGCATAAAATTCCAACCACCGGGCCATTCCGATCGGTGCGAATGTCCCGGACCCCCATGCCGCCGCGATTTTTGGTGGGATAACGAGCGGAGGAGGATTCGGTTTCGTCCCCTTCGGCGGATTCGATTTCGGCGCTCTCGGTTTCTGGCAATTCTGATTCCGTATCGGGTTCTTCCGCCAAATCGGAAGGTTGCCCTCCGGCAGTGCCTGGGGCTAAGGGCTCTTCAGTCGGGCTGTTCGGTCCAAACGCGGTGCGCTTGCCTTGGCCCAACTCGCAGGCTGTAAGCAGGGCGGCCGCGGGATCGGCCACAACCATGCCCACGACTCGGTCGTCGCCGCGCAAGCGAATGCCGCGCACGCCGGTGGAATTGCGCCCCATCGGCCGAACGTTCGATTGCCGAAACCGAATCGCCTGCCCGCGCGCGGACGAAACCACCAGCTCGTCACCGGGCTTGGTCAGCACCACGTCGACTAATTCGTCGTTGTCGCGCAAATTGATGGCAATAATTCCAACCCGTTTGGGACGGCTGTACGCTTCCAGGGCCGTCTTTTTCACTAGGCCGTTGCGCGTAACCATGGCCAAATAATGATCGGGGAGCGAAAAATCGCGAATATTCAAACAACTGGCAATTTTTTCCCCTTCCGCCAGGTTGAGCAAATTCACCACGGCCCGACCCCGGCTTTCGCGGCTGAGTTGCGGCAGGTCGTACACCTTTTGCCAATAGACTTTGCCGTAATTCGTGAAAAACAGCAAGTAATCGTGCGTGCTGACGACGAACAGATGCTGGATCGGATCTTCTTCCTCGGTTCGCGAGCCGATAATTCCCTTTCCGCCCCGTCGTTGGGCCCGATACGTGCTGGATGGCGTGCGCTTGATGTAGCCGTTGTGACTGATGGAAACGACCATCGTTTCCTCAGTAATCAGCTCGTCCAGGTTCATCTGGCCGATTTCCTCGCCGCTGATTTCCGTGCGCCGCTTGTCGCCGTATTTGCGCTTCAGTTCCAAGCAATCGCTGCGGACAATGGCCAAAATGTTCTTCTCGTCCGAAAGGATTCGCTGATGCTCGGTAATTTCTTCCAGGAGTTGCTTGTGCTCGCCGCTCAACTTTTCCTGTTCCAGGTTGACCAACTGGCCCAGCGTCATTTTCAAAATGGCGTCGGCCTGCACGGCGGTTAACGTGTACGTTTCGCGCACGCCGCGCTCCTCCTGGAACAGTGTAAAGCCGGTGTCCCCCAAGGCTCGTTGCATCATGGCGGCGGGCGCTTCCACGCCCATCAACCGCGCCTTGGCTTCCGGCTGCGTTTTCGACGAGCGAATGATGCGAATAATCTCGTCGATGTTGGCATACGCCAGCAGCAGCCCTTCGACCGTATGCTTGCGCTGCCGCGCTTTGGTCAACAAAAACTGCGTGCGGCGGCGAATGACAGCGGCCCGATGGCGAATGAATTCTTCCAGCAAGCCCTTGAACGACAACACCCGCGGCTTGCCGTCGACCAGCGCCAAGAAGATGATCGAAAACGTGTCTTGCAGCGGCGAGAATTGATACAACTGGTTGAGCACGATCTCCGGGTCGGCGTCGCGCTTCAGTTCGTACACCAGGCGGACCGGCTCTTTCAAATCGCTTTCGTTGCGGCCGGCCGAAATGCCGACGATTTTATCTTCCGCAATCAACTCGGCGATTTTTTCTTCCACCGCGTCACGATTCTGCTGAAACGGAATTTCATTCACAATAATCCGGAACCGGCCCTTGCCGAATTCTTCGATCCGCGTGCGGGCCCGCAGCGTGATCGTGCCGCGCCCGGAATGATACGCCCGGCGAATGCCGCTACGGCCCATCACGGTGCCGCCGGTGGGAAAATCGGGGCCGGGGCAAATTTCCAACAGTTGGTCGATGGAAACCTCGGGCTCGTCGATTACGCGGACCAGGCAATCGCAAATTTCGCTCAGGTTATGCGGCGGAATGCTCGTGGCCATGCCCACCGCAATGCCGCCGGAACCGTTGACCAACAAATTCGGCAACTTCGACGGCAAAACCGTCGGCTCGGTGTGCCGCTCGTCGTACGTGGGAATATAGTCAACCGTGTCGAGCTTCAAATCGTCCAACAGCAACGCCGCGTGCTGCGACATACGGGCTTCGGTGTACCGCATGGCGGCGGCGGGCAACCCGGCAATGGAGCCGAAGTTGCCTTGCTTGTCGACCAGCACATAGCGCATGTTCCATTCCTGGGCCATGCGGACCAGCGTGGGATAAATGACGCTTTCGCCGTGAGGATGATAATTGCCGCTGGTGTCGCCGGAAATTTTGGCGCACTTTACACGGCTGGCGCCGGGCGTCAGATTCAAATCATTCATCGCCACCAGAATGCGCCGCTGCGAGGGCTTAAGCCCATCGCGCACGTCGGGCAACGCCCGGCTGACGATGACGCTCATGGCGTACGTCAGGTAACTTTCCTTCAGCTCCTGCTCGATCGCCAATTCGATAATTTTGCCCTGGTTTGGCATACCGCCGGCGGCAGCGCTGCCCGCGCCGCCATTGTCGCCAGGGGGCACAAAATCATCCGCTCCGTCGGGTTCGTTTCCGTCTGTCGCCAAGGGTCAATCCTTTTGTGAAATGCAGCAGTTGCGTGAACCAAAAATATACCCGGTTTGGCTGCACTTCACAATTGGCCTAAGCGGTATTTGGTTCATCGCAAGATGAGAAATAGCAATGCGTTGCATCGACAGATTCTCAACGCGGTTTTAACCGACGCTGCGATCACGCTGCCTGACGAAAAACAACCACATCGGCGCGGCGTTCATCGATTTTTTGCAACCGCTGGGCGCGCTTGATGAGCAACAGGCCCAGACTTAGGGCGATCGCAAACTTCACAAGCCACAACATCGCTTCCGCCCCGGATGTGATGATGCCCAAACCCACGATGGAACCGCCGTTGCCGACGGAATCGGGCACATAATGAGAATTCGTGGGTTGAATGAATTTCATCCAAAAACACGCGCACAACATCGCAATTAAAACAATGGCCGTTTTTGCCCATTTCCACGGTAGTGCATTGCGGCGGGCCACACGACAAAGAATTAGAACATCGACGATGGGAATCAGCGTGCTCAGCAGCCAACCCCAACATGCGTTGACGATGGTGAATGCAAACGGAGCGCTCCACGGATCGCCCATATCGGATCCAAAAAAATGACTGAGCAACATTCCGAAAGCAACCGCGCCGGTCGTAATTCCAATCCAACTGAGTAATACCAGCGGAATGGGCGCGATAATAAACGTGAATATGGGATGGCGGCCCAAGAAGCTGCGGTTGTGATATTCTTTGGCGGCGAAGGCGGCGAGTTGGGCGGGGTCGCCCAGGCGGTCGTGCAATTTTAATAAGTTGGTGTGATCGGCTGCGGGTTCGTTTTCGGACGTATCCATGTCCATGCTCCTTTCATCCTGAAGGTCTGCTAGATGATCGTCCCACTCGTCCAGCAAGCGCTGGATGTAGGCCTGCGGCAGTCCCTGCTTGCGCAGTTCCGTCAATAATTCTTCTTTCCCCGCAATGTAGCGGCGGCTGTCCCCAGCCGCTGCAGAGGCGTTAGGGACAGCGCCCGCTAAATCGTTTAGCGATTTGTCACGCGCCGGCTGGTTTTCCATTTTTTTCTTCCGTGATTTGGGCCAACAAAATTTGGTTCACCGCGCCCACAATGCTGCGCCACGCGGCGGTGCTGCCGGCCAACCGTTTGCGACCGGCGGCGGTCAGCCGATACACCACCCGGTTGCGGCCGCCGACAAGTTCGCGGCGGCTGGTTAAAACTTCATCCTTTTCCAGCCGATGTAGCACGGGATAAATGCAGCCTTCGCCGAATTCCAACACCTGGCCGGTCGATTGTTCGATGGCCCGCACCAATTCGTACCCGTACATCGGTCGGCGGGCCAACAACCCCAGCACGACCAATTCCGGCACGCCGTTGAGAAAATCGGGGTTGGTGTTTTTTGCCATGTTTTTGCGGACGTTTTTCACTTCTGGTTTCAGCATGGCGGTCTTATACCTCAAGGTTTGATGTATTACAAGAGCAATCGGCTGGATCTGCGTGGGGGCGTGAAGTTTTTTAGGGAGAGCGAAATTCCATCGGTCTTGTACGATTTGCGATTGTGCGCGATAACCAATGAAGGCGGTCGGCTGAGTTGGATTGTGGCAATTTTCCACCGGAATAGGCAACATGACGACCTTCGTCACGGGCGCAACTGGCTTGCTGGGGAACAATATCGTCCGGCTGTTGGTCGAGCGAGGCGAAACGGTGCGCGTGCTGGTGCGCAACCCGGCAGATCTGCGGCCATTCCAAGGCCTGACCATCGAAACAGCGCAGGGAGACGTGTGCGATGCGGCCTCTGTGGATCGGGCCATTGTCGGCGCCGACCGGGTGATTCACTGCGCGGCCCGGGTGCACATTGGCTGGAGTGGATTGAGCGAGCAACGGGCCGTGAACGTGGAAGGAACCCGAAACGTCGCCGACGCAGCCTTGCGGCAGGGTGCCCGAATGGTTCACGTTTCCAGCATCGACGCCTTAGGCGTGCGGTCGTTAGATCAGCCGTCCGACGAAAACACAGCTCCCAATGGAAAAGTGGCTTGTCCCTACGTGGTCACCAAGCGCGAAGCGGAAAGCGTGGTAATAGAGCGCGTGGGGCAAGGCCTGAATGCCGTGATTGTGAACCCGGGCTTCATGCTGGGTCCGTGGGACTGGAAGCCATCGTCGGGAAAAATGCTGTTGAAAATAGCCACCGGTTGGGCGCTGCTGGCCCCGCCGGGAACCAACTCATACTGCGACGTGCGCGACGTGGCGGCGGCCATTTTGACGGCGCTGGATCGCGGCCACACCGGCCAACGATACATTCTGGCCGGCCAAACGCTAACCTATCGAGAAGCGCTGCGGATTATGGCCCCGATTATCGGAGCAAGGCCGCCGTTTCGAACGGCCATTCGGCCGACGGTCAAAATCATCGGCCGCGTGGGAGACGTATTAACTTGGCTCACCGGCCATGAAAGCGACGTGAATTCTGCCGCGACGGCCATGTCGATGCTGCCGAAAAATTATTCCAGCGCCAAGGCCGCCGCCGAGTTGGGTTACCACACTCGCGATGTCGCCCAATCCGCCGCCGACGCTTGGGCGTGGCTGAAGCAGTACGGGTATGTGAAGAAATGAAAACCCAACAACCCGATGCTCACAGCCTCCTGTCCCAAAGCGTGGCCTACCAGCAAAATGACGTCTCACATGGCGTTTAATCAGCCGCAATGATCAATGCTGCGGCATGGCCCAGGCGCGAAGTGCTTAGTTTCAGCGCCGTGCGACCCACGGCTGCCGCCGACGTGGTTTCGCTCGACATAATTCGCGGGCCTGCGGCGGATGTGGCAACCGGCAGCGGCGCGCCGTGAATCACATTCACCGGGCACTCCGGGTCGGGGTGTTCGTAATTCAACGTGACGGGTATTTCGCCAGCGTTCAGCCCCAGGATGGAGGCCGCCAGTTCCACAGCGCCGCCGCCCCCGCCGAGATGGCCGAAGAAGCTTTTCGGCGCCGTCACCGGGACATCGCCCAAAACGGCACGAATGGCTTGCGCTTCGTAGCGATCGTCGGCGATGGTGCTCAAACCGTGCGCATTCACGTGGCCGATATCGGCCGGTTCCAATTGGGCGCGACGGAGCGATTCGGCAAGCACACGCTTCACGGCGAAGCCCGTCAAGGGTCGAGCGCCCACGGCCTGGTTGCCGCGCAGCGGCTCGTGAGCGCTGGCATGACTTAACACGCGGGCCAGAATTTGCGCGCCGCGGCGCTGCGCATGTTGGAGGCTCTCCAGGACGAAGGCGGCGGCTCCCTCGCCGTTGACCAAGCCGTCACGCTGGGCATCGAACGGGCGACTGGCGCGCGATGGATCCGCATTGAGGTGCGAAAGATCGGCGGCCCCGCGATAGACGTATGCCGTGGGATTGATGCGGGCCCCGACGCCGCCGACAACCATCACGTCGGCAGCGTCGCGCTGGATGACGCGCACGCCTTCGGCCAGGGCGGCGAGGCTGCCGACATCGCTGTGGCCAATGGTGTTGCACGGCCCGCGAGCATCGTGAGCAATGGCAACATGGCAGGCGATCATATTGGGCAAATTGCGGAGCAAAAACAGCGGAAAAACTTCGCTCATGGCGACCGGCGCCCAGCGGCGGAAATCGAACTCGCCGCCCGCCAAGCATTGGCGATATAAACTTTCCAACTCGTCGAGACCGCAATAGATCATGTCCCCGGCAAACACCACGCCTATGCGGTCGGGTGCGACCGTGAGCGGAACCATGTTCGCGTCGGCCATTGCCATATCGGCCGCGGCAAAGCCGTACTGGATTTCGCGAGACATGACTTTGAGGCTTTTCCGTGGTCGGACGTAGGCCTTGGGGTCGAAATCGACAACTTCGGCGCCGATTTGCACGGGAAACCTGCTGGCATCGAAGCGCGTGATGGGCCGCACTCCGCTCTGGCCGCATTGCAGCGACGACCAAAAGGCCTCGCGGCCGATGCCGATGGGACTGACCACTCCCAGGCCGGTGATGACAACTTCGCGCTGATAACCGGCGAGGCTCATGGCAACCCAAGAGAAAATGACGAAAACCTAATGACGAATGTCGAAAGAATGACCAATGTTCAAATGATGAACCGCCGCAGATCGTTTTGGAGAGCGTACCGTGTGAAAAGCTTCGTCATTCGCACTGCTATAGACATTAGACATTCGTCATTCGTCATTCAACTTTCGCCATGTGTTCGGTGGCGGCAAGATCGTACAGCCGGTATTTTTTGTAAAGCCTGGCGCCACCTTTTTCCAGGCTGCCCACGGCCAGCGTATTGGCCTCCGATACCCAGGAGAACTCTGCTTCTTCCATCCCCAGGGCCAGGCCTTTGGGAATCAGACTGACCAACAACACGATGCCGATCCCCCACTTTTGATATTCGGGCACCACATTGGTGCTAATTAACCGCACTCGCTTGAGATTGTGCTTTTTACTAAGTAACTTGAGAAAGCCGAACGGAAACAGTCGGCCATCTATGGCTTTGATCCGCGGATTGTAGTCGGGCAGGCCGAAGACCGCGCCAATTGCCTTTCCGTCCACTTCGGCCACGCAGGTCAGTTCTGGAATGATCAAATGCTTAAGGTCGCCGGCCATCCACTCAATTTCCTTGCGGGTGATCGGCACAAAGCCCCAAATGTGCTGGCAGGAATCGTTGTAAACCTTAAGGAACGTTTCCAGATCGGCCTGAAAACGGCGCTTATCCATCGGCCGGGTTTTCACCTGAAACATTTCGTTGACACGCTCCACCAGCGTACCAATGCGCGGAATTTGGTAATCGAGGTCCTTCTTCACGCCCAGATAGGCGTATAATTCGTGTGCTTTGGCAAAGCCGTACGATTCGATCAGCCGGGCGTAATACGGCGGATTGTACGTCATCATGAAGGTCGGTGAATCGTCGAATCCTTCCGTCAACAATCCAATTTCATAATTGAACGAAGGATTGACCGGCCCACGCAGCGCTTGCAGATTGCGCTCCGCCAGCCAGGAACGCACCGCGTCGAACAGCGCACCGGCCACGGCTTGATCGTCAATGCACTCGAAGAAGCCGAAAAAACCACGCCGCTCCTTGAAGTGCCGATTGTGTTCGTGATTGACAATGCCGGCAATCCGCCCCACCACCTGCCCGTTCCGGTAGGCCAAAAAAGTTCCCACTTCGCCAATTTCCTGGAACGGATGGTATTTCCAACCCACCAGCCGTTTGAACTCGCCCCGCAGCGGCGGAACCCAATACGGATCGTTACGATACAAATCCCAGGCGAAGCGCATAAACGCGCGCCGATCGGCCCGCGAGTGCACAGGCCGCACAACGATGTTTGCATCCGCCATAGGATAAGCCGCCGACACAAAAAGGGAAACCCATCCGCTGCAAAACGTTGCACTATGGCAGCAGTCGAAAGTGCGGTCAAGGCCGAACAAAACCACCGCGCAGCCCGCTTTTCCCCCTATCACCGCGGCCCTGGCAAGCGATAATATCGGAACGCGATTTTCTGGTCTCGATCTTCTTCGAATCGCTGAAATTGCATCCCACACAATGTCTACCGTCGCCGCCCAAACGCCGTTCAAAATCGACCTGCCCGACGGGCTGTCCCTATGGTTGGCCACGCCCCAGCAAAAGGCCGCCGCCGGATACGTCGTGAACGAAATCTTCAAAAAACGCCGCTACGATTATCCTGGCTTTCAAATTCACCCCACCGACACCATCGTCGACATCGGCGCCAACATGGGCGTGTTTGTGCTCTGGGCCGCAAAACAAGCCACGCAAGGCAAAGTCATCGCCATCGAGCCCACCAGCGCCATGGACGTGCTGCGGATGAATGTCGATCGCAACAGCCTCACCAACGTCGTGCCCGTGCCAGTCGCCGCCGGAAACGATGGCGCCACCTTCGAAATTGTCACCTACCCAGGCTTCAACATCGTCAATCATCACGCGGGCTGGCAGCCCAAAATGTGGACCAAGTTTTTCATCTGGCTGCTGTATCGCAAGTATCAATCCGCGCCGGTAACCGAGCGGGCTCCAGTGAAATCGCTGAAGAAAATTCTGGATGAAAACGGCGTCGACCGCGTCAATTATTTGAAGTGCGATTGCGAAGGGGGTGAATACGA
>DATJYL010000179.1 GCA_035499655.1 Pirellulales bacterium | reverse complement strand
AAGAAATCCCAAATCACTTGGGTGGCGTCAACGTCGCGGCAGACCGGGCCGATAAGAAACTGCGGGAAGTATTGCGGGCCGCCGGGCCAGGTGTGACCGCCCCCTTCGATTTTATACAGCACCACTTCCGTTCCGTTCTTGCCGTGGCCATAGGTGAAGCGCATGACGGTGCAGCCATCATCGGGATCGCTGTCGGGCAGGGCATCTTCGACGGGCTGGGTTTGGCAGCCATCGGCTTGGACCCAGAGTTTGACGGCATCATCAGTGGCGATGACTTTGCCGCGATCGCCAAGCTTGCCTTGGCCGACTGGGCCGCCATCGTAGGGCACCAGTGGATCTTTTGTCCCTTGGAGGATTAGGACTGACACGGGCTGCGACGGTTTGAATTGCTTGTAAAATGGATCGGCAATGCTGCCCACAACCGGCGCGATGGCGGCGATTTTATCGGCGTGGTTGGCCGCCAGATAATGCGAGAAAATAGCGCCGTTGGAAATGCCGGTGGCAAAAATGCGGCGCGGATCGACGGGATGCTGCTTGGAGATTGTCTCGAGCATGGCCATGAAGAACGCCAAGTCGTCGACGTTTTCATTGGCGGCGCTGGTGGAGGGAGTGCCGCGGCCATCGTTCCAGCTTTTGTCGACGCCCTCCGGGTACGCGACCAGAAAGTGCTCTTGATCGGCCAGTTTGCTGAAATCGGTGAGATACCGTTCCATGCCCAAGGCGTTGCCGCCGCCACCGTGGAATACCAAAACCAACGGTGCGGGTTGTTCGGCGGATAAGTTTTCCGGCACGTGTAGATAATAGGTTCGCTGCCGGTTGCCTACTTCGATGGTTTTTTGCTGCGTGTTTTCGCCCGGTTGAATCAGCTTGGCCGCAAATTGAGCCGCCGCCGTGTAGGCCTTCCACCAGGCGAGCATGAGCACAGTGAACAGAATTGCCAGCATGATTTTTCGCTCATTTTGCATTTGGCCGACGGCGTGCATAATTCCCTCCGCTAAAGTGTAGCACCGGAGAGGTATTTTCAACCTCTCTTTCTCTGGAGGGTATTTCGCTGAAGTTTCCTCGATCTTGAGGGGCGGTGTAGCCGCATCGAATCGAGATGCCGCGTGTTTCAAGCAACTCGGCTCAATGGAGAGGCGGTGACACAAAAACGAGGTGATTGTTCACACGGCTTTGGTCAGGCCGGGGATGGCTTGGGGATACATTCCGTCCGGCCCGGGGTTGACCGGCATTTTTGCACCCCAGGTGAATTCGGCGGGCATGACGCTGAGCTTGCTGTTGAAGGCATCGTCCCAGGTAATTTCTTTGCCGCTGTACGTGGCCATGCGGCCCAGGATGGCGGTCATGGTGCTTTTGGCGGCGTAGTCGGTTTCGTTGTAGGGGGCGCCGTTTTTGATTGCATCTTGCAAATCGGCATGTTCGATTTGATAGGGATTAGGCGCGGGCCCGGCTTTGTCGTGTTTCCAAGTCCAGCCTTCGCCGCCGTTGACCTCCATGGTGAAACGGCCGGAATCTAAATGCACGGTGCCTTTGGTGCCGTGAATGTGCTCCGAAACCTGGCCCCAGCAGCCGGAAATTTGGCGGCACTGGCTGAACAGGCGCGAGCCATCGGCATATTGAAATTCGACGGCGTGGTGGTCGTAAATTTCGCCATCGCCGGGTTGGCGCGGCACTTGCGAGCCCCCCATGCCGACGGCCCGCACCGGCGTTTCGCCCTTGAACCAGTTGACGACATCGAGGTTGTGAATGTGCTGCTCCACGATGTGATCGCCGCAGAGCCAGACGTAGAAATACCAATTGCGCATTTGGTATTCCATTTCGGTTTTGGTATTTTCGCGGTCGGCTGGCGTTGGTGTGGAGCGAGGGCGTGTGCCGTTCCAATATGCGCGGGCGGCGATAAAATCGCCAATGGCGCCGTCTTTGTAACGCTTGAGAGCTTCCAAGTAACCGGGCTGATGATGACGCTGCAAACCGACGCCGACGATTAAGCTTCGTCGCTTGGCCTCTTCGTTGCTGTCCAGGATTTTGCGGACGCCGGGGGCATCGGTGGCCAGTGGCTTTTCCATGAAGATGTTTTTGTTGGCCTGCACCGCCGCGTCGAAGTGGATGGGCCGAAAACCCGGCGGTGTGGCCAAAATGACTAAGTCGACGCCGGAATCGATGGCCTTTTGGTAGGCGTCGAAGCCGACAAATTTGTGATCGTCGTCGACGGCGATGCGATCGCCCAGGGCGGTTTTCAATTCGGCGAGTTTGTCATTGAGCCGATCTTGAAAAGTGTCGGCCATGGCGACGAGCTTGATGTTGTTGCCGGTCGACATGGCATCGATCACGGCACCGCCGCCGCGGCCGCCACAGCCGATAAGCGCCAGGCGAATGGCGTCGTCGTTTTGAGTGGCATGCGCCTGTCGGGCAATGCCCAGCGTGGCGGCCAAACCGGCGCCGGCCACGGCCATGCCGGACGACTTCAAAAATTCCCGCCGAGAGGAATGGGCGGTAGTCGAGGGTTTGGACAGCGCTGATTTGGTGTGGGAGGACATGGATTGTGCTCCAAGAGTGTGGAAGTTGGAAGGCTGTGTGGCGTGTGAGCGCGGCGAAGATCAGTTTATGTTGGCAGAATTTATTTAGCAACGATTGGAATGTTGATTTGCGGGTTGTTCATTTTTTTGCGGGCGCGCCGCCTGGCCAGATGAAACGGCCCCCTTCGGCTTCGGCATCAAGTCCGGCGTCCCAAATTTTTTGCTTTTCTTCGGCGGTAGGCTCGTGCAGCGGGCGGCAAATGCGGTAGCCGACAAACTGGGCGTCGGTTAAATACCAGACGCTTTGCGGAAGTTGCGGATCGGTGGCTTCCCAATCTTTGGTGGAAGGCTTGCGCGCGGCGCTGCGCAAATCGACGGCGTCGTCCTGCCAGGAGCCGCCGCGAACGGGATGCGGGAACTTGGTATTGGTGATGGCCAGCGGTTCGATTGTCGCTTTGCCTTTAAACTGGGCGTAGTAATCGGCGATGTATTGATCCAGCACCCATTCGGCTACGTTGCCATGCATATCGTACAGGCCCCAGGGGTTGGGTTTCTTCCGACCGATTTTTTGGTAACTGTCGCCCGCGCTGGCTGAAGACCAGGCGTAATCGTTCAGCTTGGCCGGATCGTCGCCGAAAGAATACGCCGTGTTAGTGCCGGCACGGCAAGCGTATTCCCATTCGGCTTCGGTCGGCAGGCGGTAGTAGCGGCCTGTTTTCGCACTGAGCCAACGGCAATACATGCGGGCCGCGTAGTGCGTCATGCTGATGGCCGGGTAACCGTCCTTTCCCATGCCGAACGACATATCGGTGTACGGTTTGGTCGGGCGGGCCAGAGCGTCGGCAAGCTTGTCGTTTTCGGTGGGAGACTGGGAGGTGACTTTGCGGCGCTCGAAGTCGAGCGTGAACATGAACACCTCGTACTCGTCCCAGGTGAGCTCGTATTTTTCCATCCAGAAGGGCTCGATTTCGACTTCGTGTTGCGGGCCTTCGTCGGACTTGTGGCCATGCTCGGTTTCGGGACTGCCCATGGTGAATTTGCCGCCGGGGATGGGAACCATTTGAAATTTGACATCGGTGCCGGGGATGACGTCGGTGTAAGGCTTCATGTCGGCGGCGGTGGAAGCCGCGGCATTGGGCACGTCGACTGGGGAAGGCTCGGCAGCCCGGGATTGATTTGCAAGCAGGGCCAGAGTGTAAACTAGGATGGCGGCCAGCGCGGCAACTAAATTCGGCATGCGAGAACCGCGAAGACGCGAAGACGCACAAAGTAAAAACGATTTCATGAAGCGACCGGTCGGTATGAAGCAGCTTGCCATCGGCGGTTTGAATGTGGCGATATGCGCCTATTTATTGGCGCTGCAAACTGCGCAGGGGGCTGATGCGGATGCACGCTTGCCGCAGCGTTTCACGTTCACGGAAATTCACATGGGGGCGCCGTGGAAAATGGTATTGTATGCCGCCGACGAAGCGGTCGCAAACCGGGCGGCGCAGGCGGCGTATGCGCGGATTGAACAACTGAACGGAGTGCTGAGCGATTATGATGCGGACAGTGAATTGTGCCGGCTGAGCGCCACGTCGCCATCGCCGACCGGCGTGCCGGTGAGCGACGATTTGTGGCGCGTGCTGGCGGCGGCCCAGCAGCTGTCGGAAAAAAGCGACGGGGCTTTCGACATTACCGTGGGACCGCTGACAAAATTGTGGCGGCGGGCGCGGCGGACGAAAGAAATGCCCACGGCCGAAGCAATCGCCGCCGCGCGCGTAGCGACTGGTTACAAGGCGTTGCGGCTCGATCCGGCCACGCGCACAGCGCAATTGCTCAAGCCGAACATGCGGCTCGATGCCGGCGGCATTGGCATGGGTTACGGTGTGGACGAAGCGTTCAAAGTTTTGAAGCGCGAGGGAATTCAAAGCGCCTTGATTGACGCCAGCGGAGATATTGGCGTCAGCGACGCGCCGCCGGGCAAGTCGGGTTGGCGGATCGGCATTGAGCCGCCGTCGGGCGAAGGGCCGGCCAGTCGATATGTATTATTGTCGAATTACGCCATCACGACCTCGGGCGATGCCTTTCAGGCACTCCAGATTGACGGAAAGCGATATTCGCACATTATTGACCCGCGGACCGGGTTGGGCGTGACGGGGCACAGCAGCGTGACGGTGATTGCGCCCGATTGCATTGCGGCCGACAGTTACACCAAGCCGATTTGCGTGGCAGGAGCGGAGGCGGGCTTCAAAATTATCGAAGCCACGCCGGGAGCGGCGGCATTTGTGGAACGCGAAGCGGACGGGGCCGACGGATCGAAAAAAATCGAAACACTCCAGACCAGCCGCTTTGCGCAATTTTTGACGCCGAATTAATTTAGCCCCGGGCTTTGCCCGGGGGGTGCTTCCGATGAATCACTGGCGAACAAATCCGTGGCTGGTTTGTTTGCTGCCGTTTGTGGTGTTCATGCTGGTTGGCAGTCTGGAGCCGACGCCAACAGCCGAGGGCGCAATCGCCACGAAATCGTGGTTGGACCTGGGAATCGAATATCGCCAGTATCCGCTAATCTACACGGCGAAGATTTTGCTCACCCTGGCAGCGATGATGTTTGTCTGGCCCGGCTATCGGCAATACACCCGGCGGTTAACTTGGTTAGGCGTGGCCGTCGGCGTGATCGGCGCGGCCGTATGGATTGCACTGGCCACGTGGCAACGACAGTGGATGCCGCTAGTGGCCGAAAAAACCGGCATCGAGTGGTTCAAAACGCTGGGGCAGCGGAGCGCGTTCAATCCGCTGACGGAATTGAGCGCGCAGCCGGCGCTGGCGTATGGATTTTTGGCGGTGCGGCTGTTGGGATTGGCGGTGGTGGTGCCGGTTATCGAGGAATTTTTTCAACGTGGATTTTTGATGCGGTTCGCGATGGTGGAAAAATGGTGGGAAGTGCCGTTTGGCAATGTGAATCGGCTCGCGGTAGTGGCGGGCACGGCCGTTCCCATGCTGATGCATCCGCAAGAAGCCGTGGCGGCGCTGGTGTGGTTTTCCGCCGTCACGTGGCTCATGATCCGCAGCCGTAGCATTTGGGACTGCGTGCTAGCCCATGCCGTGACAAATTTGCTGCTGGGCGTGTATGTGATCGCCAGCGGCCAGTGGTGGCTGATGTGAAGAGGCGACGGGTAACGCTTCGATCAACGTTTATCTATTTGTTTCGCGCTTTTTACCCAGTCCTTAACAATAACTGGAATTCGGTTGATAACTTCTCTTCCGAACAAAACCTCGTCGACATAGCCCATGTGCATCATGTCGATGATCCGGCACAGGTAGGATCTTCCGCATTCCCACCACGTAAAGTAATCGTCAATCATTAAGTAATGTTTGATGTGAGGTTCTTCTGTACGCGCTTCCTCGATTTCCATGCCGTCGAGAAGTGACTCGTACACGCCATCAGCAACGCGGCTGCCAAAAGTTGTGGTGTAGTAATACTCTTTTATTTCCCAGACAGCGATAGGATTCACTGTTCGTGGAAATGCCCCATCGATACGCCGTGCAAGCGTTCGGTAAGGCGCTCCATCGCGTGTGATGGTTGTTAATTCTCCCGGAGCATAATCACAAGGCATGCCCTCGCAGTTGCTTTCAATTAGCATATTTATAATCCCGGAAAAATATGCATTAGCCTTTTTGGCTTTCTTTTGTTTGTTCATAGGCAATGGACATTTGGGGCAGAGTTTCCTGCGCAATTTTCAGATCGCTTTTCTGAATAGATTCCTTAATCTGTAGCAGTGTCTATTGGCATGTATCCGTAGGAGGTGTGGCTGGCGTATTTCTTCACAATCCCACGGTGTTTGGATTGATCTATGCCGCAGTTGGCACATTCAAGCCGGACACAAGCCTCCGTCTCTACAACATTATCGTTTTCCCATTCATCGCCGGGTCGTATCATGACGTATGTGCGGCAGATAATTTCCCGAAAGTACACATTAAGCCGAGATCGACCGCATTTCGGACATTTCCACATATCTATCAACTCTTTTGACGACAATAGGGCACGCACAATCTGCTATGGCGGAGGCGATATGACCTTTTATAATGCCACGGGATAAATATCCCAAAATCGGATATGGCATTTAGTGCAAAAATGCGTCTTCCAGCCGAATACTATGCGACAGTCATATTTTCTTCTCGCAGTTTCAAATCGGCAGAACCTAGACCTTTGCATCAGACACGCCCTCGCTGGCTTTTCTAACAGCGGTACTGGCGTTTGGGCGTACGTCGATATCAGAGAAGGTGATTACATTTCGTTTCTTTATGCTGCACGTGCTTTCAACCTTTACAAGGTCATCCGGAAAGAAGCGATTATCGAGTTCCAGAAGGCTGCACCGTGGCCTCCTGTAACCTTCAGGGAGTCGAATAAGACGTATTACTATCCAATTCGGCTTTATCTTCAATGTGAAAGGCATTTCACAGAGCCGCTTGTCAGAGCCGAATTTGCATATGTTGCAGAGAATCTGTTATTAAGGGCAGGGTATCGCAAGACTCATTTCCAGGCTGACCAAACAACGCTTCAAGTTGTTTCGCAGATGGGAAGCGTTGCAACAGAAGCCGCACAATCCTTTGAAATTCCGGCATATTCTGCATTTGTTCCGCGTTTTACACGTCGCAAGTCCGACGTGAATGTGCCTTTAGTTTGCCCCTTTAACGAACTGATCTTACAAGCTGCTATCCGCCGCCAAATCGCAGAAAAAAGCTATTTAGAACGCATGCTTGGCATGCTCGGAGTTGACACTTTGGAAGCGGATGTCTTGGAAGTTCTCAGCGAGAAAGCTGTTTCGGAAGGTCACGTTGATATTTTGATAAAAGATTTAATCCCAATTGGAGTCGCCCATAAGCTTATTTTAGAGGCGAAGTTGGCTAAGGCTGAGTTAGAGGACCTGTCACAATTGCAAGGTTACA
The DNA here is from genome assembly GCA_035499655.1 of Pirellulales bacterium. Classification (NCBI taxonomy): domain Bacteria; kingdom Pseudomonadati; phylum Planctomycetota; class Planctomycetia; order Pirellulales; species Pirellulales bacterium. The sequence goes on along the minus strand of DATJYL010000179.1, from coordinate 56,023 downwards.
CCAGTGAATTTGGAGTTGAATGTGTTGGCCAAGCCGTAATTGCAGAAGCGTTTCCAAAGACTGTACTCAGTAGAGCAGCCGAATTGGGAATTCGCCTCATTCGGTATGAACTTATTTGCAACTGGGATCAACCGCGAACATTTGCAGAAATCTTGGAAAATTTGAGACTAATTCTAGTTCTTTAGCGGGATGGGCTATGTCAACGCCTTGCGGTGTGCATCAACCCATATCTCCGACGGCCTTTTCTCAGCGTGTCGATATCTGGCACAAAAGGACACAACGTACAAATTTTCTGCATGCCGATTTTGAAGAAATCATGAATATGGCCAAGAAGGGTGATTTGGTTTATTGCGATCCGCCATATTCGCACAGTCAAACCATTTTATATGGAGCGCAGACTTTTTCGCTTTCCAGACTGTTCTCGGCGATCGAGCGATGCAAATCGCGGGGAGTGTATGTTGTTCTCAGTATCGACGGGACAAAAAAGTCGGGTGGGCAGATGTGCAACATTCCATTACCCGATGGATTATTTGTCCAGGAGCTTTCGCTAAGTTGTGGTCGATCGATGTTGAAGCGATTTCAAATGGAAGGAAAGTCGCTCGAGTCGGAGGTTGTTGCGGATCGTCTTTTGCTGACTTTTTAACACGATCGCCAATTGGCCAGTGGTGGCTGATGTGAGGAGGGCAACGGGCATGCCCACAGCGCGCTCTACTAGCGCGTCGCGGTTAAACCGCAAGCGGATGGGCGATCCATGGTGATTTCGGCTAAACCACAAGCGGATTGAAAAGCCTGGCAGCGGAATCCGTTTAAACGGCCGCTCCGAGGACTCCGCGTCGCGGCTAAACGGCGCACTACGGCGCGCGGAGGTTGGCGCTGGCGGGTTTGACGGCTTCGGCGGGGGCGCCTTCGCGGTATGCCCGGGCGCTTTCGTACAAATCGAGCCGCTGTTGGATGTGGGCCGCTTCGTTCTTGGGAGCTTCGTTCAGGGCCTTGTGGACTGAGGTTTTGGCATCGTCGAATTTTCCGGCGCTGGCTTGGGCGGCGGCCAACGTATCGAGATAGCGGTAATCTTTGTCGCCATCGAGCTCGATGGCCCGTTGTGCGGCGGCGATGGCTTTGTCGGCATCGCGATAGCGCGGATCGGGGCAGGTGGCCATCAGCCAGGCGGTGCTGAGATAGGCGCGGCCGAGTTTGGAATCGGTGCGGACGGCATCGCGATAATCGGATGCAGCGGCGCCGTAAATGCCCTGTTCGCGGTAGGCATCGCCACGATTGACCAGGGCGAGCGCGTCATCGGGATTGATTTGCACAGCGCGGTTGTAATCGGCCAGGGCTTCGCGGAAGTTGCCCAGGCGGTAGTTGGCGTGCCCACGGCTGTTATAAAAGCCGGCGTCGCCAGGCTGGAGCTGAATGGCGTGATCGTAATCTGCCAAGGCGCCGTTGACATCGCCTTGGGCGTACTTCAACTCGCCGCGATTAAACCAGGCGTTGGCGTAATTGGGATTGAGCTGAATCACCGAGTCGAAATCGGCCAGCGCCCCTTTGGTGTCGCCCAGGTAAGCGCGACTGACGCCGCGATTTTGGACGGCTTTCCACAATTTGTCGTTGAGGGCCAGCGCGGCTTCAAAATCTTTGAGGGCTTGCTTTTCGTTGTTGCCTTCGGAGTATTTTTCGCCCCGGCGGTTGTAGGCCCAGGCTTCCAACTGGCGGGCATAAGCGGCGCTTTCGCCGGTTGAACCTTCGCTGAGGCCGTCCTGGCAAAGCGAGATGATTTGGCTGAAATCGTCCAGCGTGGAGGCGGAGTTGGTTTTTTCGTAGGCGGCTTTGATTTTTTGGTCGGCCGCGCTGATCGCGGGCTTGGCATCGGCCGATGCTGCACCGGAAGCGTTGCCCGGGCCGGTTGCTGGAGAACTTTGTTGAGCTGACGCCAGTGTGGCGAACACCGTGCTGAGGGTGGCGGCGAGGCAAAAGCGGGCGACAGTGAAACTACGCATCGGATAACCTCCATGTGTGAATGCGGGGGCACGCTCCCCTTCGGGTCGCGGCTGAACCGCAAGCGGAATAATTTATTGAACTCTTTTCTCTCATCCCTAACCCCTCTAGTTCCTATTTTTGCGGCTCGGTCATGCGCCAGGGATCGAGGGTTTTATCGAGCATGTCGTCGGGAAGCAGTTTTTGTTCGCGGCACAATTGCCGGATGGTTTTGCCGGTTTTGAATGCTTCCTTCGCCAGGGCGGCGGCTTTTTCGTAACCGATGAGCGGGTTCAAACTGGTGACCATCGACAGGCTTTGCTCGACCGCGGCTTCGCACGCTTCGGGGTTGGGCTCCATTTCGGCGGCGCAAAAATCGACAAAGGCCCGGGTGGCGCTGGCCAGCAGCGTGATGCTTTCCAGCGCGGCCAGGCCCATGACGGGCATCATAACGTTGAGTTGAAATTGGCCGCCGGTCGCGCCGCTGAAGGCAATGGTTTGATCGTGTCCCATCACCCAGGCGCATACTTGCATCATGCTTTCGCACATGACCGGGTTCACTTTGCCGGGCATGATGGAGCTGCCGGGCTGGCGATCGGGGAGTTTGATTTCGTAGAAGCCGCAGCGCGGCCCGCTGGAGAGCCAGCGGATGTTGTTGGCCACGTTGAACAGCGTGACGGCGATGGTGCGTAAATCGCCGCTGGCTTCGACGAGACCATCGCGCTGCGCATTGGCTTCGAAATGATTGAGGGCTTCGATAAAGGGAATGCTGGTTTCTTTCGCCAGGGCAGCAGCGACACGCTTGCCGAATTCAGGATGCGTGTTGATGCCGGAACCCACGGCGGTGCCGCCGGCCGGGAGTTCATGCACGGCTTTGAGCGCGCTGGCGGCGCGGCCAATCGACAAGTGCAACTGACGCGCGAAACCGCCGATTTCCTGGCCGAGCCGCAGTGGTGTGGCGTCGGCCAAGTGGGTGCGGCCGATTTTGATGATTTTATCCCAGGCCGTGGCTTTTTCCGCCAGCGTTTTGTGCAGCTTTTCCAGCGCGGGGGCCAGATCGTTTTTGATCGCCAGCGCCACGGCCACGTGAATGGCGGTGGGGAACATGTCGTTGGTCGACTGGCCCATATTCACGTGGTCGTTGGGATGAATCGGCTTCTGCTCGGCGAAGCGGTCGCCGCCGGTCAGCTCGATGGCGCGGTTGGCGATGACCTCGTTGGCATTCATGTTGCTCGATGTGCCAGAGCCGGTTTGAAAGACGTCCAGCGGAAATTCCTCGTCGAATTTTCCCTCGGCCACTTCGCGGCAGGCTTGCAGCAGGGCCTCAACTTGTTTTTGATTGAGCGGATTTTTGCCCGTGCCGGTGAGCTTGCCCAAATCGCGGTTGGCGATGGCGGCGGCGTATTTCACCAGACCCAGGGCGTGAATCAGTTCGGGCGGCAGCGGCTCGCCGGAGATGGGAAAATTTTCGATGGCGCGCTGCGTTTGCGCGCCGTAATAAGCTTGGGCGGGGACGCGGACTTCGCCCATGCTGTCGTGTTCGGTGCGGAAATCGGGCATGAAGAAGGGTTCAGGCGGCAGGGTTCAGTATAAAGCCGCGACCGGTGGTCGCGCAATGCGGCGGCTGCGGTAAACCGCCATGATAACGCAGTTTGCCCATTCGATGGAAGGCGAAAGATTGCGGCAACGGGTGCGATCGGATTACGTTAGGGCCGACATGCTAAGCCGCCAGCGGAAAGATTATCGCTCGTGCAGGTTTCAAAGCTTATCTTCCGTGCAGACTGCAGGTGTCGTTGTCGCATTGTTCGATCTTGCCGAAGCGGTAGCGGCGTTTGGCCACTTGGCGGTAAAGCCATTGCCACAGGGGCAGGCTGCCGGGAATGTGCAAGATCGGAGCGAACCACCACAGCCGTCGCAGGCGGCGCGAAAGATAACGAATGGCCGCCGCCCCGCCATGGGGATTGCCTTGGCCATCGACCACGTACATTTGCGCCATCAGCATGTCGTGCGTGAGATCGGGAAAACGGCGGGCCACTTCCGGATCGTGCAACGACAGGTACGACAGCCGCCCTTGGCAATCCCACCAAACGAGCGAACGGATTTGGGCCGTGCACATGCGGCAGTTGCCGTCGTAGATGACAATATCGGCATCGGGGCGCTGGGCCGGCGTCGGCAAATGTTCTGCGACAGGTTGGCCGGGGACGGCAACAGTCATGAAGGCTGAATCTATATAAGGAACGGGTGATTACGAAGCCTGATTCGCAGGACTGGGGAATTATACGTTTTTCGGGTGTTCGGATAAAATGCAATCGGAATAGAATTATTAGCGTCCGCCGTCGTTTTTCTCGGCGAAAAATGACGGCAATGCCGGATCGAGAAAAGATGCCATATAATAGGTGTTGAGTTGGCGGGATATGCTAAACCGCAAGCAGCGTGGGTTGGTCAACGTAAAGCCACGGATCGAACGACTTATGGACGAGCTTATTAAACAAGTTCGCAAAGCGCGACGGCGATTGATGCTGCAGCGGTTTTTGGCTGCGCTGGTGCAGAGCCTGTTTGTCACACTGGCGCCGGCGGCGGTGGCCATCGGCATACAAAAATGGTTGCTGACGAATGTGGACGGTTGGCATTGGGCCGTGTGCTGGTTGGTCGGGGCTGTGGGAACGGCGATCATAGCGGCAGCGGTGTGGACGTGGATGCATCGCTTGCCGGAATTGGAAGCGGCCATCGAAATTGATCGCCGGTTCGGACTGAAGGAGCGCGTTTCCAGTGCGCTGGCGCTGACTGCGGGAGAGTTGCAAACGCCGTTTGGCCGGGCGTTGATGGACGATGCGCGGGGACGAGTTGACAAACTGGAAGTGGTTGGGCGGTTTCCGATTGGGCTTGAGCGGCGCGCATGGTTGCCACTGATTCCGGCGACGGCGGCGTTCGCGCTTTGTTTATCGGCAGATCCGACTCGGCCTATGCAGGCGGATGCCAATGCCAACACGGTGGCGGTGAAACAGCAAATCGACGAATCGGTGAAGCCGCTGCAATCGAAGCTGGCGGAGCGCGCCAAGCAGGCGGCGGATGCGGGGCTGAAAGACGCCGAGGATTTGTTCAAAAAGCTCGAGGCAGGAACTCGCGATTTGGCGAAGAAGGATGAGACCGATCGCCACGAGGCCACGGCCAAGCTGAACGATTTGGCCCAGCAATTGGAGCAGCGGCGCGGTCAACTGGCCGAGGGGGAACGGCTGAAGGAACAATTGGCCGGGATGAAAAATCTGCCCGGTGGTCCGGCCGACAAGCTGGCCCAGGAATTGAAGAATGGCGACTTCGACAAAGCGCTCCAGGAAATTGAAAAGCTGCAAGCGCAATTGTCGCAAGGGCAGCTCGATCCGGACAAGCAAAAGCAGTTGGCCGAGCAATTCAACGCCATGAAGTTGGCGCTTGAGACAATTGCCGACGCGCAGCAAAAAACAGAGGAGGAATTGCAAAGGCAACTTGCGCTGGCCATCAAGGCGGGCAATCAAGACGCGGCCAAAAAACTGCAGCAGCAGTTGCAAAAGCTGGGCGAGCGACAACAGCAGATGGATCAACTGGAGAAGATGGCCAGCATGTTTGGCCAAGCGAGCCGGGAGATGAAGTCCGGCGATACCGGCCAGGCCCAGGCGGTGTTGAGCGAAATGGCGCAGGATTTGACACAGTCGCAGCAGGAACTGGCGGAGATGGAAATGTTGGAAACCACGCTGGACGAAATCGACGACGCGAAATTCGCCATCAACTGCCCCTTGGGATCCAGTGCGTGCCGCAACGGGGAAGATCGCAGCACAAAGCCAGGGAGCAGCGCCGGCGGCGATGGGCAAATTCCGGACGCGCTGGGCGGTTCCAAATTCTTCGATTCGAAAGTGAAGCAAGAGATCGGCCATGGTGCGGCGGCGATTACCGGCCTGGTGGATGGGCCCAACGCCAAGGGACAAGTGGCCGAAGAGATTAAAAGCGAAATGGAAGCGGCTAAGCATGATTCGTCGGACCCGTTAACCGGCCAACGCTTGCCGCGCCAGGAGCGCGACCACGTGCAGCAATACTTCGACGCTTTTCGTCAGGGGCCGTAGGGCGTTCGCCGGCGGTTCTTTCGCCGAAATTGCCGCGAGATTTGCAAGTTATAATGGAGGTAGGTTGAGCGCGGGGCTGCGAAACTTTCGCCATTGGCATTCGGGCACTTCTGTATGTTTCAAGCACTGTTATTGCTGGGCGTGTTGCTAGCGAGTTGGGCCTCGGCCGATGTGAAGGTAAACGTCGAGAAGTGGCCGGACGGCTCGCTCAAAATGCGCCAGGAAGTGGCCGATAATTTGCTCGGCAAAATGGTTCCTAACGGGGTAGAAACGCATTATCAGCTTGGCGGAGGAAAGGACTCGGAAGTGACATACCGCATGGGGGTGAAAGAGGGACCCTGGCGCGAGTATTACCCTTCGGGCCAGCTCAAAATCGAAGGCACATATCATCACGGGCAAAAAGACGGCTTGGAAACGCGGTACACCGAAGACGGGCAGAAGTCGAGTGAGCTGCATTACCAAGACGGCCAGCGGAATGGGAAAGTGACGGATTGGCAAGGCACGAGCAAAGTCTACGAGGCAGAATACGACCACGATAAACTCGTTGGCGTGGGGCAGGAATGGTACACCAACGGAGCGCCCAGCTCGGTCCGGCATTTCAAAGCCGGCATACAGGAAGGCCCGGAGCAACGCTGGTATCCTGATGGGCGAAAGTTCGTCGAGGGCAACTACGTTGCTGGATTACGGGACGGCGAATATCGCGAATGGTTTCAGAACGGGCAGCTCAAATTTTTGGCAGATTATAAACACGGTTCGCCCAACGGCAAAATCCAGGAATGGTTTTCCGATGGGGCGCTGAAAAGCGTCGGGCAGTATGTCGATGGCCAAATGGATGGAACCTGGAAGGAATGGAAGGAACTTCCGGACGAAGAGGCAGCAGCTGACAAGGGTAAGAAGCATTTGGCGGACACTGCCAAAACAACCGCAGATTCCGCCGCAACTTCGGCGGGCGGTTTGGACAACCCGGCTGTCGTGAACGATGCCAACGGAAAGGATGCAGTGAGCGATAAGACGAGCGTACTTGATGCCGGCGAGACATCCTATGCCGGCAAAACAACTGCTGCCGGCGACAAAAAACTGGACGGCCAGAAGAACGGCAAAGACGGCGAAAAGAACCCAGCGGATGCTAAAACCGCCTGCGATGCGCCGACGGACGAAAAACCTCCGGTGCATCCGCTATCGGCCGAGCGGAATTACAAGCACGGAATGTATCAGGGAAAGCAAATTACATATCACGAAAATGGTCAAAAGGAGTTAGAAGTTTCGGTCGAAGATGGGCTGCGCGAAGGACCGTACACTGAGTGGTACGATAACGGCCAGGTGCGGTCCGTCGGAAAATATTTCCACGACCAGCTCAATGGCGAGATTGATTATTGGTACGAAGATGGCCGTCCTTGGGCCGTGAATAACTTCTTCCACGGTTCGCCCGTGGGTCATTGGGTGCAGTGGGACAAAGACGGCAACGCCGTCACGAATTAAAGCAATTGTCCCGTGAATCAGCCTTTCCTGGCTGAGCTGTGCTCGTAATCGTGAGGCAGGAAAGCCTGAATTACCTTTGTGCGCGAAGGAATGAGGTCGCCGGCCTGGCCGGCTTTCGCTGGCCAGTTTTCACAGACCTACTTTGAAACGGCACAACGTTCCGCCAGCTTATCCCTTGAATTTCTGCGGCAGGGTATAGGAGTACAGGATGGTCACCGCGCCGGCGGAGACCAGGCTCCAGGGAACCCAATCGGGCGGGGCGACAGTGATTTCAGCTGGTCCGCCGCTGTCGCTGCTGGGATTGGTGAGCGTGGCCTGGTCGATAAGCATCGATTCCACGCCTAAGACGACCAGAAACAGACCGACCGCGAGAAAGAATGAGCGCCACATGTTTCTGAGCTCCTGCAAATAATCGGCGGCCGGAACATTGGCGACATCGCCGTGGCACACCGACCGCCCCGAATCATCATCGACGCGTGGGGCGAGGAATCTCCGGCCCGATGCGAGGCGCACTGTCCATGTCGAAAATGCGGTGTGTAGCGATTGGGCGAAGTTGAGTTGTTTTTTCGCGCGCAGCAGAGCGAATCGCGGGGAGGACTGCTGGTTTGCGTTCTGACGGCCGCTTCACGCCCTGGACAGCGCGGAAGAGGGAAGAGTAGAACAGTTTTCCATGAAAATCGGCATTGTGGGTTATCAGGGTTCCGGCAAAAGCACGCTGTTCCATTGGTTGACCGGCGTGAAAGCCGACCCGGCGCTGGCGCACGTTTCGCAAAGTGCGATGGCGCCCATTCCGGAGGCGCGGGTTGAACCGCTGTGCGGGATTTATCATCCCAAAAAGGTGACCATGGCGGCGCTGGAAATCGTCGATACGCCGGGACTGGCGCGCACTCATGAAGGGAATGCAGCCCGGCTGGCGCTGATTCGCGAGGCGGGCTGTTTGCTGCTCACCGTGGCCGCGCACGGGGGGGCCGATCCGCTGGTCGATTTACGCACCTTCGAAGAAGATTTGCTGCTGGCGGATTTGGACATTGTTTCCGGCCGCGTGCAGCGCTTGGAGGAATCGCTGAAAAAGCCACGGCCAAAAGATCAGCGGGAACTAGAAGAACACGAACTGGCAGCGCTCAAGATTTTGTTGGCGACATTGGAAGAGGGAAAACACGCGCGGGAGGCGGCGCTTTCGGAAGAGCAATGGAAGTTCACCCGGTCGTTTCGGTTGCTGACCGAAAAACCGAAAATGGTGCTGGTGAATTTGGCGGATGATGACCCCGCGGACAAATACCCGCCGCCGTCAAGCGCTGCTAGTCCAGAGAAGGGTGCGCCGTCGTTGGCTTGGGCCGCGGTGCCGCTGCGACTGGAAATGGATTTGGCTGAGATGAGCGCGGAAGATCGCCACAACTTCGAAAAAGAATTCGGCCTGGAGCGGGTCGATCGGGACCATGTAATTCGGCAGATTATGAAAGCCTCGGGGCAGATGCTGTACTTTACCGCCGGCGAGAAAGAAGTGAGGACCTGGATTTTGCGTACCGGTGGCACGGCCTTGGAAGCGGCGGAGAACATTCACACCGATTTAGCGCGTGGCTTTATTCGAGCCGAAGTGATGCACAGCGACGACTTGATCCGCCTGGGGAGCGAACGAGAAATTAAAGCGCAGGGCCTGATGCGGCAGGAGCCGAAAGATTACGTCGTGAAAGAGGGAGACATTTTGCACATTAAGTTCAGCGTTTAGTAAATGAAAGTGGGACGTCGCAGCGTTGTCGTTCCAGTTCCAACATTTGCGCACCGACGTGGCAATTGCAGTCTTTTTTCTTGCAATGATTGATTCCGCCACGTTATGATAGGGTCCAACGAATTGTGCAATTTCGTCGGTGATGCGCTGTTGAAATCGATTGGCGTCGAACGCGCATCAGGGGAGCATCTGGATTGGGGGGAATTAGGACCGGGAACTTACGGATCGACACCGCTTCGCATTTTTAGAGTACAGGTTTTTGGGACCTGTGCCGCGGAACAGCTTGGTCGAAGCGTCTGAATTCTTTGAGGAGGCAAGGCGTAATGAAATTGCGGTCGTTGCCAGTTCGTTTGGTTATTTCCTTGTTAATGGCTGCGGCTTCGCTGGCCGCGCTGTGGAGCGCTGCTTCACTGGCTGCGGTGCCTTCGTTTCCCGGTGCCGATGGCGCGGGAGCGGCCGCCACAGGCGGCTCCGGCGGGTCGGTTTATCACGTCACGGTGCTGGATTCCAAACTGGGTGACTTGACGCCGGGCACTTTGCAATACGGATTGAAAAATGCCAGTGGGCCAACCACCATTGTGTTCGATGTCGGCGGCACGATTTGGCTCGGCCTGAAGACCACGGATAACGAAGGCTGGGACACGCAAAACTCGATCAACATTCCGCCTAATGTCACCATTGCCGGCCAGACCGCGCCCGGCGGAATTACGCTGATGGGCGCGCAAATTAAAGTCAATGGCCAAACCGTGGCGGGTCAAACTCTGCCCCAAGGCAACGACATTATCCGCGATGTTACGCTCGCCATCGGCTATGGCGAGCGAAAAGCCAACGGCACCAGCAATTATTACGACAATTACACCTACGACAACATGGACATCAATTCGAACCAGGTGATTGTCGATCACGTCACGGCCCTGTTTGCCACCGACGAATCGATTTCGGCCAACGAGATGGCCAGTCACGTGACGGTTCAATATTCAACCATTGCCCAAGGGCAAAGTTATCCCCAGGCCGATGCCCAAAACAATGGCGTCTACACCAGCCATGCATTCGGCGACCTGTGGGGCCTGGGTTCCAATGCGGTGAGCACGTTTTCGCACAATTTGTACGCGAACGAAAACGGCCGAATTCCCACCATTCAAACAGTTTCATCGAAGTTGACCAACAACGTGCCCGCTTACACCGATTTCCGCGACAATGTGGTGTACAACTGGTTTGGCCATGCCGGCTACGGCTCTTCCGGTGAACCCGGGGCGGGCGAATTCGAAGGGAACTATTACAAAGTCGGGCCCGGCGGTGATTCTTCCTCGGGTAACAATACGGACTTCACCATTCATCAAAGCGCCGGCGGCACCAGTCCGTTCAGTAACTCCAGTTCGACCATGGTGTATCAAACGGGAAATGTGTTGCAGAACACGAATGGCACGACGACGACACTCGCCAATTCGAGTTTTGGCAGCTCACCTTTGCAAAGCGGGCCATACACGCAAATTCCTTATAACGGCGTCACCGACACCGCAGCGGTCGCTTACAACCAGGTGCTCAACTACGTGGGCGCGAACTGGCAGAATCGCGATTCCATGGACACCCGGCTCGTGAACGAAGTCATGACCGGCACGGGAAAAATTGCGGCGTTCGATGATCCGAACAACGGCTTCAACAGCGCCGGCGTGTACATGAGCAACGATCCTAATGATCCCGATTTGGAATGGAACAAATTATTGGAACTCCGTTCGGCGAACAACCCGGGGGTGAGCACCGCCAATGGGGTTGGCGCGACAGGCTCAACTTATACCCGACCTGCCAACTTTGATACCGACGGTGACGGCATGCCCGATGTTTGGGAACTGGCGATGGGCTTGAATCCCGCGGTGGCCGATAACAATGGCTCGGTCATGAACGACGGGTACACGAATTTGGATAGCTATCTGAATGAATTGGCCGCCTGGCCCGCCAGCACCGCGCTGATTTTCAGCAACGGCAATGGCAACGGCCGCTATGCGGAAATCGGCAACTGGCAAACCGGGGTGTACAAGCCGACGCGCTATGACACGGTGCAATGCGACAGCGGCACGGTAACGATCGACGTGGTCGGCCAGCACGCAGGAACGCTCAAAATTGCTACCAGCAGCGGAAACACAGCCACGTTGGCAGTGACTGCCGGCTGGCTGGACGTGGCTCAAGATTTGATGATCGGCCCGGGCGGCAACGGGCAAGTGAACCAAACCGGGGGTATTGTGCGGGCCGGCAATTCCGTGGTCATTGGCGGGACCAATCACGCGGGAACCTATACGCTTTCCGCCGGAACCTTGGCCACGCCGTTGCTGACTCAGGGAGCGATGGGGGGAACTTTCAACTTCACCGGCGGAACGCTGCACGCCAACACGGTGAATTTCAGTTTGACCAATGCCGGGGGTGTATTGGCCCCCGGCAGCGACTTGAATTTGCAATTGATCGCCGCCGCCTCGATGCCCGACATCAACGATAACTTGGAAACCATTTTGCCGTTTGTCGGCAGCACGCACGTGGTGGGGAATTTGACGCTGCAAAGCGGTTCGCTGCAGATCGATTTGGCGTCACTGGCCAGCTTCGACACCATCGCGGTCGACAGTCAATTGTCATTGGGGGGCTCGCTCGACGTGGTTTTGGACAACAGCTATTTGCCCAAAGTGGGCGACTCGTGGAAAATCGGCGCCGCCAGCAGCATTAGCGGTAATTTTGCTTCGATTGCTGCTGGTTTTTCTACCAACGTGCAAGGGGGAAGTTTATTTTTGGAATTCACGGGCGTGCCGGAACCTGGTTCGATGACACTGGGCTGGATTGGAAGTTTGAGCTTGCTCGGATTATGTGTTTTGCGTCGAAAGCGTGCTTAGCGTCGCTTTGAGTACGTTAGCCTGACGAGAAGTTGCTGGCTCATAGGAATGCGTGGTCGCGAGGTTTGCGGCGATTCTTTACGGCGCTTCATTGACGGGGGGTGGGCGGATGGCCAGAATAATCGGGGTGTTCATGTGAAAGTCGGAGGGAGTTCATCATGCGCGAGATTCGATTGAGCCGAGTTATATTTTGGCAGGCGACAGTCATTGCATTCACGGGGTCGTGCTATTTTGCATTGGCGGCGGATCAGGGGGCGGCGAAGGCGGCCGGCTCCCTAAGCAATTTGCCGCTGCTGTTGGACGAAACATTTTCAGGCGGCGCGGACCGCTGGCAGCCAGCCAGTCCGGAAGCGTGGAAAATCATCGATCTGGACGGCGGCGGCAAGGCGTTCAGCAACGACAAGGTGACCAATCTCACGAAGAAGTTGCCGCATCGCAGTCCGTGGGACGTGGCTCTGCTTAAGGACGTGAACGTCGGCGATTTCGTGCTGGAAGTGAAAATGCGGGAAACAGCCCACGAGTATCCGCACCGCGATGCATGCTTGCTGTTTGGCTATCAAGACCCGTCGCATTTTTATTACGTGCATTTTGCTCCCGTGACCGGCGATCCGCACGCGGACCAAATATTCATCGTGAACAATGCTGACCGAGCGGCGATTACGGACAAAGATCATCTTTCGGCCGGCGCGAAATGGGGCGATCAAAAAACCTGGCATCGGTTGAAGATTGTGCGAGACGCCGACAGCGGGCTGATTGAGGCGTATTTTCACGAAGACGATGCGCCATTCACCGACGCCGATAAGCCGCTGATGACCGCGCACGACAAAACGTTCGCCTCGGGCCGGATTGGGGTAGGGACCTTTGACGACACGTGCGACATTGCCGAAGTGAAGCTGTGGGGAAATAAAGTGGCGGCGCCGGCGGCGGATGTGAGTTATCCGTAGATAGCGGCGCGTATCGGCAGTTCCGGCGCGACCGGTCCCGGCGCGCCGGGACGGCTTTATGAAGATGCAGGACTGAGTGGGCTGTGGGCCAGCAGAAAATGCTTTTCGCCGGCGCCGGAGGCGAACATGATGGTGGCTTTACGTTTCAGGCCACTGCCGGAGAGAGCGACGATTTTGCCCAGGCCGTAATGGGGATGGCGCACGACCATGCCTTGGTGAAACACTTCCGGCGAGACTGGCGGTGCGGAAGTCGATTCGCTGGCGGCTGTTCCCGCGCTGCGGGCGGCGAGTTCGGCGGCAGTGGTTAAACGAAGTGTGGGAATGGAGACGGCGCCCTCACTCTGCGTTTCTTCGCCGGCTGTTGAATCGCGCGGCGGGAATTCTAAATCGTGCGGATCGAAATCGATGGCGTCGTCGGGGTGCATGTGCTCGCCGTGCAATTCGGATAGTCCGGCGTCAGCAAGTCCTCCATCACCCAGCGGCGCCGCTTTGGGTTGCTGGAAGTCGAGTTCTTCCTGCGGCAGCTCCATGAGGAACGCGCTGGGCACGGTGGGGCGAAATTGTCCGCGGTAATGCCGGTAGCAAGCGCGACTGAGATGGAGTTCCTCTCGGGCGCGAGTGAGGCCGACGAACAGCAGGCGGCGTTCTTCTTCGAGCTGATCTTCCTCGTTGCGGCTGCGCTCGTGCGGGAAAATGCCTTCTTCCAGAGCAATGATGAACACGACGGGAAATTCCAAACCCTTGGCGGCGTGGACGGTCATCAGTGTGACGCGGTCGTCGTCGACTTCCCAAGCGTCGGTGTCGTTGACCAGGGCCGCCTGTTCCAAAAACGCTTCCAGCGCGCCGGGGTCGGGATGGGTTTCGTCAAACTCGCGGGCGGCGGTGAGCAATTCCTCGATGTTGGCCAGCCGTTCCTCGTCATCATCGTCTTCCGATTCTTTGAGGAAGTCGTGATAGCCGGAATCGGCCAGCACGCGGCCGATGATTTCCTCCACCGGCGCGCCGGATGCCGAAATAGCCAGATGATCGAACAAAGCCACGAATTTGGCCACGGCCACAGCGGCCCGCTTGGTTAAGCCCTCGATCAACCCGGCCTCGCGGGCGGCGGAAAGAAGTGTGAGACCGCGGGCGGCGGCGTATTCTTGCAGTTTGGCGATGGTCCCACGGCCGATGCCGCGCGGCGGCGTGTTGATGATGCGGGTGAAAGCCACGCTGTCGCGCGGATTGTTCAGCAAGTGCAAATACGCCAGCACGTCTTTGATTTCTTTCCGCTGATAAAATTCCAGACCGTTGATCATTTGATACGGAATGCCGTATTCGCGCAGCGCAAATTCCAATGCCCGGGAGAGCGCGTTGGTGCGGTAAAAAATGGCGAAGTGGCGCGGGCGGCGGCGGCCGGCGCGAACGTCGCCTTCAATGACGCTGGCAATTTGCTCGGCCTCGTCTTTTTGCGTGGGATGAAAAATCAATTGGACCGCGCGGCCTTCGGCGTTATCGGTGAACAGCGTTTTCAGCTTGCGGCGTTTGTTGAAGGAAATGAGCCGGTCGGCGACGCGCAAAATCCGTTTCGTGCTGCGATAGTTTTGTTCCAGCCGCACAATTTTGACGTTGGGGTAATCGTGTTCAAAATCGAGAATGTTGCTGAGGTTCGCGCCGCGCCAGCCGTAAATAGATTGATCGGGATCACCGGTGACGGCCAGATTGGGATAGTCGACCGACATCGCCCGCACAATGGTGTACTGCGCCAAGTTGGTGTCCTGATATTCGTCGACCAGGATGTAACGGTAGCGTTCGTCCAGGCGGCGACGGATTTCGGGATTCTCGCGCAGCAGCACGGCGGTGTGCAGCAGCAGATCGTCGAAATCGACCGCGCCGCTTTCCAGCAGCCGTTTTTGATATTCCGGATACACGCGGGCCACGATGGCGCCGACGGGGCTGCCTTTGCGCGGCTCGTATTGTTCCGGCGTGATGAGATTGTTTTTCGCCCAACTGATGGCCGATTGCACACGCTCCGGCGTAGTGTGGGTGAGATCTAAATCGAGAGTTTCAAGCGTTTGCCGCAGGGCTTGCGCGCTGTCGGACGTGTCGTAAATGGTGTAGTTTTCGGGCAGTCCGATGTGCGGGGCATATTCGCGCAGCAGGCGGGCACAAAAGCGGTGGAAGGTGCTCATCCACACGGCGGCCAGTGGGGCGAGCAGGGCCACGCGGCGCTTCATTTCGTCGGCAGCTTTGTTGGTGAAGGTGAGCGCCAGAATGTTCCGCGCGGGAATGCCCAACTCCAGCAAATGCGCAATGCGGTGTGTGACCACGCGCGTTTTGCCGCTGCCGGGTCCAGCCAGAATAAGCAGCGGACCATCGACATGCCGGACAGCGGCGAGTTGAACAGGGGTGAGTTGCTCGGTGTTCATGCGTCGGAGTTCAGGGGGAAGGGTTCAGGGTCCTGGGAGGCAGGGAAGAGATCACAGTTCAGTTCACGAATTTCTGAACCCTGACTTCTGAACCCTAAACCCTCACATACCATACATCAGTATACCGCTAGCACCGATGCGGCGTAGTGGAGTTGGTTGCTAGCATCGGCCGCGCGAGTGTAAGCGAAGGATGGCGGGCACAAAAAATTCTGGGAAATTTAGGCAAGGTAGTTGGCGAGATTGCAAAAATCGCTATACTTACCGCTTGATATCTGGCGTGAAATCGAACTCACGGTGGGGTCGCGCGCCAGCACACTATTGCTTGCTTGACGGGAGGGAACCCATGAGTCGGACTCGCATTCCGCTGAACACGATCAGCAATCCTCAAGACGATTTGGCCGAACGGTTGGAGATGAGCACCGCGGAAATCGGCCTGTCGGTGAGGACCACCAATTGCCTGGAGGAGCGGGGCATCTTTACGGTGGACGACTTGCTGCATTGCACCCGGGAAGATTTGCTGAGCATTTCGAACTTCGGCGAAAAGACGCTGGAAGAAGTCTACAAAGCGCTGGAAAGCATCGGTTTTTATCGGCGCAGTCGATACCCGGAAGCCAGTGTGGCGTAGAAGAGTGACAGGGAAAAACGGCTGTTTTAGCCGCAGGAAAGTGCTGTGAAGCGGTCGGATGGCCGTCGCCAGGTGGTTCCGTGCAATGGCTACAGGCTGACTTTGCGGCGGATAGGGTGTAAACTCAACCGGCGGCGCGCCGTTTTCGTGCGCTCGGCCTTTCATCTTTTTCCCCAACCCAGTTACAGACGTGGCTCGATCGTTCCGGATGTTCGGTAAAAAGCGCGGCCATCGTCGCACCGGGTCAAAAACCCTGCGGAATGCCGGCGAGATTTTGTTCTTCGCGCTGTTGTTTGTGTTGGGAACGGCCTTTTTGGTGTTGCTGTTGGCGCGGAAGGTGATTCCGGAATGGCGCGCCAATCACGAATTTCTGGAAACCACGGCCACGGTCCTCGACAAGCGGATTGAGCATCGGCACGATCCCGACGGAAATCTTTTGTTTGTCCCGCAGGCAAAGATTCATGATGAGCAGTCGCCGGACGACATCTGGACCTACGACATTTCGGCCAGCTCTTATAGCCGCGACGCCGATGCGGAAGCGCTGTTAGATCGATTCGAGGTGGGACAAACGTATCCCTGTTGGTACGATCCGTTGAACCCAGAGGTGGCGGTGTTGGTGCGTGGCTACAGTTTGTGGTTTTGGATGTTGCTCTTGGCGCCGGTGGGCTTCATGCTGATTGGGGGCGGGCGGTTGGCGTATACGCTGTGGCACTGGGGGAAATCGCCGGAGCATCAGGCGGCGCGCGGGCAACTGGGGCGGATCGACTTATTCGAAGAACTAGGCGCGCGGGAAAAAGATTTTCCCACCATTCCGCACGATGCGGATTTAACGAACAGCCCCGGCACGCATTTTCAATTTCGCTTGCCCAGCAGCAGATCGCAAGGGTGGCGATTGCTGGGGGCCGCCGCGGCTTGCCTGATTTGGAACGGTTTGGTGGCGGTATTTGTCGTATTGGCGGTGCGGAAGCATGTGCAAGGAGAGTTCGATTGGCGGCTCGATTTGCTGGTACTGCCGTTTTTATTGGTGGGTGGCTTTTTGATCTATTACTTTGTCCGCGAAATTTTAATTGCCACCGGCGTGGGCCCCACGATTATGGAGATTTCCGATCATCCGCTGGTGCCGGGCCAAGCGTACCAGGTGTATGTCTCGCAGCAGGGGCATTTGTCGATGAAATCGCTGGAGGTGCTGCTGCGGTGCGAAGAACAAGCCACGTTTCGGCAAGGGACCGATACGCGGACCGATCGGCGGGAAGTCTTCAGCCAGCGGCTGTTTCGAACCGGAGACTTTCAAATTTTGCCGGGCGAACACTTCGAAACCCGTTGTGAATTGCGAGTGCCGGAGGGAGCCATGCATTCGTTTGAGGCTGACCATAATCAGGTGCAATGGCGGTTAGCGGTGCGGGGCGAAGCCGAGGGCTGGCCGCCGTTCGAACGAAGTTATCCGGTTGTGGTTTATCCGCCGCCGCGGACCAACGGCAATGTTGCGGCAGAGCCTGTGGATCACGTGCGGAACGAAGTCGGCGTGTAACCTGTGAGTGGGTGAGTTCGAATCGCGATATGATCAAAATGCTCAGCCAGCCGCTGATTAGCATTCAAATTGACCAGCGCCAGCAGGTGTTCGAGCCTGGTGAAGTGCTGGCCGGAGCGTTTCAAATTGATGCCGTCGAGCCGGCGGAATTGAGTTCGGTGGAAATTTCCGTGCTGTGGTTCACCGAGGGAACAGGCGATGAAGACCTGGGCGTGCATTATTTTGAACGTTGGTCAGCCGCCGATGTTCCCGAATTGAATTTGCACCAGCGGCGGCGGTTTCAAACCGTGTTGCCCAACAGCCCGCTGAGTTATGAAGGGCTGTCAGTGAAAATCTGTTGGTGTGTGCGAGTGCGGGCGTTTTTGCGGCAGGGGCGCGATTTTGTGGCGGAAAAATCGTTTCAGCTTGGAAACGTGCCGCTGATCCAGCCGCAGGCTGAAGAAGCAGTGGAAAAAAAGAGCGATGCCCAGGCCGGTGGCGAGTAATGGAAGCCGGCGGCAAATAAAGCAGGTGGTGAGTCAATGAGTGCCGAAACGCAAACACAGGCACAAACGGTAGTCGCCACACGAATGAGCAATCCGTTTGCCACGCGCTGGGTGCGGCCCGGGGCCGTGCCGTATATTTTTTCGCCGGAGGCAAATGCCAAATTACTGATCGAAAAATTGCGCCGGGCAAATTGGCGCGGCGCGATTGTGGGTCCGCACGGCAGTGGGAAATCGACACTGCTGGCCACGCTGCTTCCCTTGATCGAGTGCATGGGCATCTGCGTGCGGTGGATCACGCTGCACAATGGGCAGAGAAATTTGCCGCAAGGCGTGCTCACGCTACCTCTTTTACAGAAATCGTCGGAGACAGGACCGCGGGAATCAGAACGGTCGGCGGCGTTGATTGTTGTCGATGGTTACGAACAGCTGAGTTGGTGGGCACGGCGACGGCTGGCGACAGCGTGCCGCCGCAGCGGATGGGGATTGCTGGTTACCATGCATCGAGAGCCTCGCCGAAACAAGTTCCCTGCGATCTTTTTTTCAAAGTTCTTTGATTTCCCGGTGCTGTTTCGCACGGCCGCCGATTTGCCGACGCTTCGACACATGGTCGAGCGAGTATTGCCGCCGCACGGTGGATATATTCATCACGAAGATGTGGCGACGGCCTTCCACAGCCAACAGGGCAATGTTCGCGAAGCATTGTTTGCGCTGTACGATTTGTTCGAGCAGCGCCGGCACATTTCTAATTAGCCGGCTGCATCGCCCCGAGAAGTGGGTAGCAGCTCTGTTTGGATTAACTTCGCGGTTTTAGCCATCCGTCGGAATTCGATCAGAATTTCAGTTGGTGTCTTGGCCTGTAGTGATTCAATTTGCAGGTCAAGCTTTGCGATTCGTCTTTTTTGCTGGACCGTTAGTTTCACTGACGGCATCTCTCCGATTTGTGCGCGCACAACTTGGATTCTTGCGTCACGTACCTTTGCCGCTGCTTTGTTGAGTTTGTGCTCACTTGTGGTTTGACGAAGCAATGTGCGAAGCGTATCAGCTCTTTTCTTTAGAGTGAGCATGGTTCGAGGCAGTTTACGCATTGGCAGTTCATTTCTTTGCCCAGGACACGTCTTTGCCCAGGACACGGCTTGCCGGATGCGGGTTCAGGCTTTGCGGGTCGCTATCGTTTGCAGCTTTCGTTTGTAACGATTGTAACAATTACAGCGGCGTCATCGCTGGCAAACGTCACCCTGCAATGTTTTCATACATTTTGCAACGTTGCGTTTTTGTAACCTACGCTTGGACAAGCGGTGGGCGCGAGATTTGCGCGCCGTGGCGCTTCGGCGCACGGTTCGCACTAGCGTTGGTGAAGAGTTGAGTGAAAGCAACACACCATCGGCACACCTTGTGCAATGCAGACGTGTTGCCCACGAATAAAATTCTTCCAAATGGTCGCTGGTGCGGGTGCGCTGATTGACATTCCGTCGACTTACGGATTTAACAAAATAAGGGTTCCTGTTGCGTATCGGAGCGATACTATGTTCAAGAAATTTGTCCGGGGCATGTCGGTGGTGGTGGTCATCAGTTCCATGCTGTTGAACACCAGAGCGAGTCAGGCTTGCTGCTTTACCGACTGGTGCTGCTGCAATTGGTTCAAGGCAAAAGAAGCCGCGCCGGTTTGCCCGGCGCCTGCGCCGGCGTGTGCCGTTTGCCCGCAGCAGATCAGCTACGTGCCGACGACGAGCTACCGCACCGAATACACGTGCACTCCGTGCACTTCATGCCAGCCGGTGAGCACGTGCGATCCGTGCGGCGGAGCGCAAACGGTGATGCAGCCGGTGACCAGCTATGTGCGGCGGCCCGTGCTGGTGCCGTACACCAGCTATCGGCCGGTCGTGACGCAGTTGAATTATGCGGCTCCGGCATGCACAAGCTGTGGCGCCAGCACGCCGTATTACAGCGGAGCGGCAGCGGTGTCGTACAGCCAGCCGGCCGTCGCGGCGGGACAAGCTTATGCAGCGCCAGCTTATGCAGCGCCGAATTATGCGGCCGCCCCGGCGTATGCGACGGGCCCAGCCTATACCGCTCAGCCATCGTACAGCGTGCAGGCCAGTGCACCGGGAATGGGTTCGCCGGGCATGAGCGCACCGGCCCTGGGCACACCGACGCCGGCGCCGCCACCTAGCGGCGGCATGCCGAATACGTTCCAGCCGAGCGGCACAGCGCAACCCAGCGCGGCGCCGCCGGTCAATTCGTCGCTGATGCCGACGACGCCGATTCCAGATACCGACAAGTTCAATTCCGGCAGCGCTCCGCGGTTGTTGGATCCGCAGGACCGGACCACGTCGACCTCGCCGATGAATCCACCCATGATCACCCAGGCGATTTTCAACACAGCGGACAGCAGCACGGTGTTCCACCAGGCCACGTATCAACCGAATGCCCAGCAAACTGCCAATGGCGGCTGGACCACGGGCACGGACAGTGGCGCGTCGATGGACGGCTGGCAAGCCAGCAACGGACAGTAAAATAATAACTTAGAATCAAACAGACCCACGGCAAGCCCGGGTTTTTTACCCGGGCTTTTTTATTGGAAATTTGGTTGACTGGAATTCTGGTGATGGTGATGCCGCTGTCCGATGAGAAAGTCACACTCACGCGGTGTCGAGAAGTTTGACGTTGGGGGCCAGCTCGGCGATTTTTTCTTCCATGTAGCGGATCACCTGGGCGGTCGTCTTGAGCTTTAAGGCACGCTGCAAAATTCTTTCGGCTTTGGTCTGCGTCAGATTCGAGATCAATTCTTTGATGGTGGGAATGAACGCCGGGCTCATGCTGAAGCTGCGCAGGCCCATGCCGAACAACAACACCACGGCGCGGGGGCGGCCGGCCATTTCGCCACACAAGGTAACGGGCTTATGGGCCCGATTGCAGGCGGCGATGGTGTTGGCCAGGACGTGCAACACGGCGGGGCTGAGTGGTTGGCACAGGTGGCTGACGCGAGGGTTGTCGCGGTCGGCGGCCATCAAGTACTGCACCAAATCGTTGGAGCCGATGGAAACAAAATCGACGACTTCCAGCAGCGATTCGATCATGACGGCGGCGGCGGGGACTTCGAGCATCAGTCCAATGGGAACTCGGCCGAAAGGCTTGCCTTGCTTGCTTAAATCGCGTTGGGCCCGATCGACCATGCTGCGCACTTTGCGAATTTCTTCCAGCGTGGTAATCATGGGGAACATGAGCCGGACGTGCTTTTTGGGCCCGGCCGAGGCACGCAGGACGGCCCGAATTTGTGTGGCGAAAAACTCAGGGTGCTCGAACGAAAGGCGGATGGAGCGCCAGCCGAGGAAAGGATTGGCTTCGCTGGCATGGCCGAGGTAAGGGATGGTCTTATCGCCGCCCAAATCGAGTGTGCGAATGGTGACGCGGTGATTGGGGCTGGCGGCAATGATTTTTTTGTATGCGGTGGTTTGTTCCTCTTCGTCGGGGACGTCGGGATGGGTGAGGAACAAATACTCGGTGCGGAACAGGCCGACGCCCGATGCACCCATTGCGCCGGCGGCTTTGGCGTCAGATAAATTGTTGATGTTGGCCATCAGCTCGACCTCGATTTTGTCGGCGGTGATGGCCTGCTGGTGCCGGTTGGCGGCGAGATGATCTTTGAGATCGAAGAACTCGCGTTGCAGTTTGCGATAGGCGGAAGCGGTTTCGGCATCAGGATTG
Source organism: Pirellulales bacterium (assembly GCA_035499655.1). Taxonomy (NCBI): domain Bacteria; kingdom Pseudomonadati; phylum Planctomycetota; class Planctomycetia; order Pirellulales; species Pirellulales bacterium. The sequence goes on along the minus strand of DATJYL010000179.1, from coordinate 34,185 downwards.
ACGATGACGTGGCCTTCGCGACCGTCGACGACGACTAAATCGCCATTTTTCACGTGCTTGAGCATGCCGCGGACGCCGGAAACGGCGGGGATACCGCGGCTGCGAGCTAAAATTGCGGCGTGGCTGGTTTCGCCGCCGGCCTGCGTGACGATGCCATGCACTTCGCGATCGCCCAGCATGACCACTTGTGATGGGAGCAGTTCGTCGGCGATGAGAATGAGCGGACCGGATACGGGGGGCTTGTTTTTTTTCTGGAGCATTTCCGACAAGTGGCCGCTGAGGCGGACGGCCACGTCGCGGACATCGGTCAGCCGCTCCTTGATGTATTCGTCCTTGGTGCGGGCAAAGAGACTGGTGTATTCGTTCAGCACGTTGTGCAAGGCGGCGGGGGCCGATTGCCCTTGGTCGACGATCCAGCGGCGGATTTTTTCGGTGAAGGCCGGGTCGTGCAGAATCGATTCGTGCGCCAGGAAAATGGCGGCCTGTTGGGCGCCAACCTGGCTGGAAACTTTGGCGTGCAGAGCCCGTAAATCGGCGGCGGTGGCATCGCGGGCTTTTTCGTAGCGGGCCAATTCTGGCTGGACTTCGGCGGCCGCCAGCCGACGGGTATTCGGATTCACGTAAATTTCGTGAATGCAATAAGCCGTCCCGACGGCCACGCCCGGTGAAACCCCAATGCCTTTTCGCATAGAACAAATCTAGCATCTGGGTGAGGCAGCGGACAGCAGCCGCATAGCCGACGTCCAGTGAATTCCCTACTTCTCGTCGTCATCGTCGTCGCCGATGGGGATGCCGCGCGGCAGCGGAACGGGCGAATTGATCCCTTTGATAGAGCGCCAGATAATCTCGTTGACTTTTTTTGCCGGTGCGGCGTCGGCGTGGGTGAAGTCCATCGCGGTCGAGGCGACAACCATTTCACGCCGCGGATCGAAAGCGCCCAAATCTTGCAATCGTGGATTGCGCTGGGCGATAAGTTCGGCGCTGGGCATGATGGCCTGGAACGATTCGGCGTTGGTGGGAGAGGCATCCCAATCTAAAATTGGATCGGCCACGGCATCGTACTGCGAAAGGGGCTTTAGCCCCAGCAGAAACTCCATCGTTTTGAGCAGGCTGTCGGTGTTGTAAAAGTGATGGTCGACGCTGTGGGCTTTGATCCAGGGGCTGGCAATGTATGCCGTGGTGCGGTGGCAATCGACGTGATCGGCCCCGCTTTGAGCGTCATCTTCGATGATGCAAATGGCAGTGCTATTCCAAATGGGGCTGTGACTGACGGCCTCGACCAATTGGCCGACGGCGTAATCGTTATCGGCCACGCAAGAGCGGGGAGTGTGCTTGCCGGCCGAGGCCGCTGAAGTGTGATCGACCCCCAGGCGAACCAAAGTGAGCGCGGGCACAGCTGCGCCGGCGGGGTTTTTGGCCAGCATCATTTGAAATTCGCGATTCCATTCGGCAAAGCGGCTGGGCATTTCGTATTTGCCATACGTGGTCTCGTTAAACAGCGCGTTGCTTTCGCCGCTTTGCTGGAACACCGTCTGCGGGGCGTCGCTGTCGGGATAATCTAAATCGAAGCGGCGGAAATCGGCATCGGTAATGCCCGCCAGATTGTGCCCGGGGGGCTGCAAACCGGGCGAGACGGGATAATTATCGGGTCCACCGCGGAGGCCGACGGTGCCGTCGGCAAAGTAGAGGAAGAAGCCATAATTGCGCAGCGAAAGGCCGGCCTCGCGGGCGGCATCCCAAATGTTGCGTCCGGTATTGGCGACGTCGGGCACCGGCGGCACGCCGGCGCGAAAGGGAGATTTTTCGGCGGAGAGCGGTTGACCGGCTTCGTCTTTTCCGGGCACGCCGCCGGTGGGATAGCCGTTATTTTCCCCCTCGAAATCGAACTTGCGGCCCCGGTCGGAATAGGCGTAGGGCACATTGCGGACGACGTAGGCATCGGCCATGCCTTGGGTGCTCCAACACCAGCCGTCGCCGCTGACTTCGCCGCAGGCGTAGAGGCTATCGAGCAGTACAAACCGCTCAGCCAGTGCGTGCTGATTGGGAGTGACCTCGCGGCCGAACAATACTAAAGAAGGATCGCCATTGCCTTGCGGTAGATCGCCCAGCACTTCGTCGTACGTGCGGTTTTCCTTGATGATGTAAATGACATGCTTGATTTTTCCGGCAGCCAGGCCGATGCCGGCCAACGGGTTTTCGCCCGCGGGGGTGAAGTTGTCGAGGCGATTGTTTTTCAGCACTTGTTGCGTGGCGGAATCCAAATCGTCGCCGGTGGGGATGCTGACCAGCCCTACGATTCCGTTTAGAAGGCTGCCGATGTAGGCGTGCTTGCGCTTGGAATCGTAGGGATCGGGCATGTTATCGGGGCTGCGAAGTTTTGTGCCCTTGGCGTTGACGACCAGCAGTTGGCCCGGTGCGGTCATAGCCACCGCCGTCGGATACCAGCCGGCCGGAATGAAGCCGAGCACTTTGGCGGCGGGCACATCGATGACGGCGACTGCGTTCATATCGCCCAGAGCAACGTAAAGTTGTTTTTCGTCAAGCGAAAGAGCCATGCCCGTGGGTGTTGCGCCGGGGAGATCGCGGACCAAAGCGGGGCGAAGCAGGATGGTGTTTGTGACGCGGTTGGCGGCGGTGTCGAGGATGGAAATGGTATCGCCCAGCGAGTTGGCGACGAACAAGCGATCGCCGTTTTGAGTAAGCAGCACCGAGTCGGGATGGGCGCCGGTGGGGACGCGGGCGATTTGTTTGATTTGCGCTGGGTTGGTGGTGCCGAGTACGTAGACGCAATCGTCGCGCTCCGCGGCGACGTAGGTTTTGCCGCCATCGCGCTGCACGGCCAGGGCCAGCGGAAAATTCGACGTGCCCCCGTAACTTTCGGAAAAGGTGTAGCGGCCTAGCTCGCTATGGCTCGCTGGATCGTACACGGCCATGCTGGCGGTAAGCTTCAGTGGATTGCCGCCGCCGGAAGCATTGTTGCCGACGTATAACCAGCCGCGGTTGTCGATCGCCAACCCGGCGGGAAAATCTTTGGGCTTGGTCGCGATGGAATCGAGCAGTTTCAATTGGCCGTCAGCGGCGAGCGACAGAACTGCGATGCTGTCGTGTCCGCCTTGGGCGGCGTACAGCAGGCCATCTTTCGAAAATGCCAGGCCATAGTACAAGCCGATGGAATAGGGGGAGCCGGAGGGAGTTTCTTCTTCCGCAGCTTCGCCGCTTTCGCCTTTTTTGTCAGCCGATTTGGCCGATTTACGCTTGTTTTGAAAATCGACGTGCGAGACACCGACGCCATCGGTGGTGCGAATGGACCATAGTGCCTGGCGGTTGCCCATGTCGGTGGTGACGGCATACAGGCCGTCGGGACTGAGCGCGATGTTCATGGGCAGGTTGCCGACATTTTGCTGCATGCTAAGCCGAGGAGTAATGGTTTTGCCGGTGACCAGCGGCTCGGCAGCAGACGGGCTTTTTTGGCAGCCGGCGCAGGTAAGCCAAGTCATCCATGCTGGTGATGACAGTGCAACAAGCATGAGTCTGAGAAGACGAAAGCGCATGAGTGGGATTGCGAACAAAAATGATAGTGTGGAAAGAATCTGCGGTGCGCAAAATCAAACGTCATTAGAGTGCAAGACGCTAGCAGTGTGAATAGCTAGCAGCGACCCCTAAATTGGGGTCGCACTTGGATCGCGGACGAGGTACGGTACGCGGCCCTTATGAACATCTCTTCGCACATTCGTGCCGGTGTAGTACAGGTTGCCCGAATCGCGGCCGTTTTGGTTGCCGTTGCAGCCATACTTTGCGCTCCTGTGTTGGCGTTTGATTACGCCGGGTACGGGACGCCGAATTCCGCGGATACATTTCGACTGCTCGATGAGCCAGCGCAGACGCAAGGGCCCGCCGGGCCGGAAATCGTCGCGTTGCCTAATCCAGCGACTTCCAATCCAGTGCCGCCGATTGCTGCACTGTCCAGTCCTGCGCCCGGTCCAGCGCTTGTGCCCGTGCCGGTTGTCGTAGCGCAGGTTCCAGCGCCGTATTCTAATCCGACGTGGGCGACCCAACAGCCGGCGATTGATTATGTGCCGCCGACGGTTTGTCCGACGCCCATGACATGTCCGGCGGGATGCGGGCTCGAATCGTCTTGGTATACGAAGATCGAATATTTTCATTGGAACGAGACCGTCGATGGGGCGAATTTTGAGACGGAAGAAGGGCCGCTATATACGGTGGGTTATCAATGGCGCGCGGAACACAATCGATTTCGGGCGGAGTTTTTCGGCAGTCAGGTACATTCGGGCTCGGACGTCGATTTTGGCGGCGGCGACATCGAGCCGCTTTCGTCACACACCAATTACCTGGGTGGCCGGGTCGAATACGAATATTTGTTTGAACCGGAAACGCTTCCGCGAATCGACTTTTACGTGGGCTTGGGCAGCCGCCTTTGGTATCGCGTGTTACCGAACGCTTTTACGGAAGAGGGGAGCTTTGTTTTGGGTTATCAGGAGACGTGGTGGACCCTTTATCCGTATTTGGGAATCGAAACGCGGCACAATCCGCAGGCCGATTTGGAATGGTACGCCGCGGGACGCATTGGACTGACGGCCTTCACTTTGCAAAATGCCGATGTAATTCCATCAGTGACGCTGTATCCGAAGCCTGGGCTGGAGGCGGAGGCCGAAGCCGGAGTGCGCGGAAAGCGGTTGTTTGTGGGGGCGTTTTTTGAAGTGATGAGCTGGGCGCAATCGGCCATTTCGGACGGCTGGCTTCAGCCGAACTCGACGATGTACACCGTGGGTCTGAAAACGGGCGTGTACTTCTAGAGCTGGCCATCAGCCACACATCCTTCCGGGCGTGGCTTTCATTGGCCGAAAATCTTTTCTAAAAAATCGTTGACAGCAGTGCGCGTGGCCCGAATTGCTGCCAACTCCGCTGGCGCTACATTACAACCGGCCTCGATCGCATGTCGGCTTTCCGAAATCATTTCAGCGGCTCCGACTCGCGGCATCGACGTAAATGATTTTTCCGACACCAGTTGTGTCTTTCAGGCGATCCTATCTACGCTTGCGGGGAAAGGCAGCAAATTCGATTGACTTGGCAACCGAAAGTGTGGATAATTGTAAGCTGACTGACCAGTCAGTCCGCTCTAAAGTGTGGGATGGCTTACATGGCAATGCCGGCAAAAACGACCGGGAAAAGTTCGTCGAAACGCGCTGTTGATGATCCGCAATGTGCGGCGCGTTGCGAGGAGATTCTAACCCAGGCTGCTCGGCTGTTTGCCGAGCGCGGTTACGACAAGACCGACACGACGCTGCTAGCGGAAACGGTGGGCGTGGGAAAGGGGACGGTGTATCGGCACTTTCCCAGCAAGCGCGAACTTTTTTTAGCGGCGGCCGACCGAGTGATGCGGATGCTGTGTCAGCGGATTGATGCGCGGATGGTGCAAATTGAAGATCCGCTGGAACAGTTGATCATTGGTGTGCGGGAGTTTCTCGCGTTTTTTGCCGAGAACCCCGGCTTCGTGGAATTGCTGATTCAAGAGCGTGCTTTGTTCAAGGATCGCACGCGGCCCACGTTCATCGAACATCGGGCGATGAATGCGGAGCGCTGGCAGGCGTTTTACCGAGACCTGATGGCACAAGATCGAGTACGCAAGATTCCGGCCGAACGCATTACCGACGTGCTGGGGAGTTTGCTGTACGGGACGATTTTTATGAATTATTTCAGCGGGCGGCCCATCTCGGTGGATGTGGAGGCGGACAACATTATCGACGTGGTGTTCCGCGGAATTCTTTCCCCGCGGGAACTCAAGCGGCGCGGATTGTGCGCAGAGCTTAAAAATTAATCACAACTTTCGAGAACCAAGACGTGTTTGCTTTGGGAAATCACAAACGATTGCTAATGTTTGTTAGCGGTTTTACACTGGCCGGCTTTGTGCTGGCCGGGTGTGATAAAATTATGCCTTCGCAAGGCAACGGGGCGCCGGGAGCGGCCGCTGGCGGGCCCGCAGGAGGCGGAGCGCCGGGACAACCGTCACCCAAGCCGCCGGAAGTGTTGGTCAGTATGCCAACGACTTCGGAGGTGACTGAGTATGAAGACTTCACAGGCCGCACGATGGCCAAGCCGACGATTGATATTCGGCCGCGTGTGACGGGGTATTTGGACAAGATTTATTTCACGGAAGGGGCGGACGTGAAGGAAGGGGATTTATTGTACGAAATCGATCCGCGGCCGTATCAGGCGGAAGTCGATCGCGCGCAAAGCAACGTTTCGCAGGCTGAGGCGCATTTGAATCGGCTGAATTTAGACATGCAGCGGGCTAAGCTGATGTTGCCCAACCACACCATCAGCCAGGAGCAATACGATCAGGTGATTGGCGACCAGTCGGAAGCTGACGCTGCCGTGGGTGTGGCCAAAGCGAGTTTGGATTTGGCGAAACTGAATTTGAGTTACACCAAGATTACGGCGCCGATTAGCGGCCGATTGAGCCGCACGATGTACGATCAAGGCAACCTGGTGAAAGCGGATGACACGGTATTGACGACGATCGTGGCCTTGGACCCCATTTACGCCACCTTCGGCGTGGATGAACGATTGCTGGTGAAGGTTCATTCCTACGTTGCCAAAGGGATGGTGAAAACCAACGAAAAAGGACAGGTTGCGGTCCTGATGGGTTTAGTGAATGAAGATGGTTTTCCGCACCCGGGGAATGTGAGCTTCATCGACAACCATCTGGATACGGGCACGGGAACCTTGGAAGTGCGCGGCGAGTTTCCGAATTCCAAGCGGGCGATTTTGCCGGGATTGTATGCGCGCATTCGGCTACCGCTCGGTGAGCCGTATCAGGCGCTGACGATTCCGGAGCAGGCGTTGGGGTCCGATCAGGATAAAAAATTCATTTACGTGGTGGACGATCAAAACAAAATAGTGTACCGGCCGGTGGAAATTGGCCGCTTGCAGGGAACCCAGCGTGTCATATTGAAGGGCATTTCCGCTGGCGAGCGCGTGGTGGTGAGCGGATTGCAGCGCGTGCGGCCAGGCGTGGTCGTGGAACCGAAGATGGTGACATCGACGGCGAGCAATTAGAAGCCAGCGGTTAGCAATTAGCGATTACCCGTAGCAGTTTGTATTGATCGCCGTGGTTCGTTGCTGATTTCTGAGTCAGACCAGCGAGGCGAACTTGATTTCTCGATTTTTTATCGACCGGCCGATTTTCGCCTCGGTGCTATCCATTGTGATCACGCTGGCCGGCGCCATCAGTTTGTTCCATTTGCCGATTGCGCAATTTCCGACAATCACGCCGCCGACCATTCAGGTCACATGCAATTATCCGGGCGCCAGCGCGCTGGATGTTTCGACTTCGGTGGCGGCTCCCATCGAAGAGCAAGTCGACGGCGTGGAAGGCATGTACTACATGTCGTCCAACAGCACCAACGACGGTTCTTACACGTTGACGGTGACGTTTCGGCACGGCATCGATTTGAACATGGCCCAGGTGTTGGTGCAAAACCGCGTCAATTTGGCGCTGCCGTCGCTGCCCGACGTCATTCGGCAAACGGGCGTGACGGTGAAAAAGCAATCTCCCGATATTCTGGTGGGCTTGGCCATCACGACGACGGACGAACAGCGGTACGACCAATTGTATCTCAGCAATTTCGCTTTAATGCAAATTCGTGACGAGCTGTCGCGGCTGGACGGCATTAGCGACGTGAAGCTGTTCGGCGAACGCGATTACAGCATGCGGATTTGGGTCGATCCGAACAAGCTGGCCGCCCGAAACTTAAGCGCCGGCGACGTGGTGCGTGCCATTCACGAGCAGAACCAGCAAGTGGCCACCGGCATGATTGGCGCGCCGCCGGTGCAAAGCAAGCAAGATTTTGAAATCACGATGAGTACGCTGGGGCGGCTGAGCGACGTCGAGCAGTTCGAAAACATTATTATAAAAACCGACGGCCGCGGAGATAACGTCCGCATTAAAGACATTGGTCGTGTGCAGTTGGGCTCGAAGAACGAAGACGTCGACGTGAAGCTGGACGGCAAGCCGACCGTGTTTTTGGCGATTTTTCAATTGCCGGACGCCAATGCGCTCGAAACGTACGACCAGGTGATTTCGAAAATGCACGACCTGGAAAGGAGTTTTCCGGAAGGGGTGAAGTGGGAAGTTGCGTTCGACACCACGCCGTACACGCGGGAATCGATCAACGAGGTGTTTAAAACTTTGCGCGACGCCGTGGCCTTGGTGGCGGTGGTGGTGCTGATATTTTTGCGAAACTGGCGGTCGTCGCTGATTCCTATGGTGGCCGTGCCGGTGGCGATTATCGGCACGTTTGTCGCCATGGCCGCGCTGGGATTCAGCTTAAATAACCTAACGCTGTTTGGATTGGTGCTGGCGATTGGCATTGTGGTGGACGATGCCATCGTGGTGGTCGAGGCGGTGGAGCATCACATTGAAACGGGCCTGCCGCCGCGCGAGGCGACCATTAAGGCGATGGATCAGGTCTCTGGGCCGGTGATTGCCGTGGGGCTGGTGCTGAGCGCCGTGTTTGTGCCTTGCGCTTTCATTAGCGGCATCACAGGACAATTCTTCCGGCAATTTGCGCTGACGATTTCAGTATCGACGGTGATTTCGGCGTTTAATTCGCTCACGCTTAGTCCGGCGCTGGCGGCACTGCTGCTCAAGCCGATTGACAAGAAACGCAAACATACCACACCGCCGCTGCCGTGGCCGGCGTTTGTCATTGCAGGCGGCTGGGCTGGGTGGGAGTATTTGACGCCGCATCTGTCGGGCTGGTTGCAATCGCATGGCGTGGGACCGGAAATGATGCCGTATATTGCCGCGGCATTAGGGGCCGTGGGAGGCGGCATTGTCAGTTGGCCGCTGAACCGGCTGCTGGCGCTGTTGTTTGCCGGATTCAATCTATTCTTCAACGGCCTAAGCATTGGATACACCTGGATCGTCGGGCTGATGCTGTATGTCACGCCGGTCGTGTTATTGCTTTATGGCGGGCTGCTGTATTTGACGTACCAAGATTTGGAACACACGCCCAAGGGATTTATTCCCGGCCAAGACATGGGTTACTTGCTGTGCAACGTGCAGTTGCCAGATTCGGCTTCAATGGAGCGCAGCGAAAAAGTGATGGCCCAGCTCAGTGACATCGCGCAGCATACGCCGGGCGTGAAACATGCATCGGCGATCACCGGCATGTCGTTCGTGCTGAGCGCGTTTGGCTCGAACTTCGGCTCGGTATTTATCGGGTTGCAGGATTATTCGGAGCGGCGCGATCCGAGTTTATCGAGCGATCGAATCATCGCTTCGTTGACGCAGCAATTCGCCGCCAAAATTTACGACGCCCAAGTAATGGTGTTTCCGCCGCCACCGGTGCGCGGCGTGGGGCGGGCCGGCGGGTTCATGCTGATGGTGGAAGACCGCGGGGATTTAGGTCCGAATAAGTTGCAGGAACAAACCGAAAATTTGGTCGCGGCGGCGTCGCAGCAGAACCCTGGGAAAATCATGGTTTTTCCTTCCCCGTTCCGGGCGAACGTGCCGCAGCTAAAAATTGAGCCGGACATCCACGAGTGCATGGAAAAGGGGGTTACGCTGCGAGATTTTGCCGACACGTTGCAAATTTACCAGGGCTCTTTGTACGTCAACGATTTCAATTTGTTCGGGCGCACGTGGGAAGTAATTGTGCAAGCGGAGCCGCAATTCCGCGACCGCATTGAAGACCTGCCGCGGCTGGAAGTTCGCAGCCACTCCGGCGACATGGTGCCGCTGGGTTCGCTGGCGAGCATTCAGCAAGTGAACGGGCCGCTGCTTATCTCGCGCTACAATAGCTACCCGTCGGCGCCTGTCAACGGCACAGGCTTGCCGGGGGTCAGTTCGGCGGATGCCATTGAAATGATGGCGAAGACGGCGAAGGACGTATTGCCGCCGTCGATGACCTTCGAATGGACCGACATGGCCTATTTGGAATTGCTGGCCGGAAACACGGCGATGGTGATTTTCGGGCTGGCGGTGGTGATGGTGTTTTTGGTGCTGGCGGCGCAATACGAAAGTTGGTCGCTGCCGATGGCGGTGATTCTGGTCGTGCCGATGTGCCTGCTCAGCGCCATTGTTGGGGTGCGGATGGCGGCGATGGACATCAATATTTTCACGCGCATCGGCTTTGTGGTGCTGGTGGGATTGGCCAGCAAAAACGCGATTTTGATTGTGGAATTCGCCAAGCATCGACGGGAAGAAGGGGAATCGCGCCGTCAGGCCACGTTGGAAGCGTGCCATTTGCGGTTGCGGCCCATCATTATGACTTCGCTGGCGTTTATTTTAGGCGTGCTGCCGCTGATGTTGGCCACCGGCGCCGGCGCGGAAATGCGGCGCACGCTGGGCACCGCGGTATTCAGCGGCATGCTGGGCGTGACGGTGTTTGGCATATTTTTGACACCGGTGTTTTTCTCGACCATCGATTGGCTAGGCGGCACGCCGCTGTTTGCATCGTGGTTGGCGCGGTTTGTCGGTCGGTGGTCGATCAACATTGTCAGCTTGCGGCCGGTGCGGGAGTATGCACACCGGGTACGGGTTCGCAGGGCAGCAAAGCCGGTGGTCCGAAGGTCATCGGCCGACACGGTCGTTGCCAATACCACCGCTGTCGTTGCTTCCAATGGAAATGGGCTGGCTAACACACACGTTGATGCGGCTGAAATTCCAAAACCGGTGTCCGAGCCTTCGATCACGGATTCTTTGGTGCTAAACCGCAAGCGTGGGATCAGCCCCGCTGTAGAGCGCAGAACCGAATTGCTGAACCCTGAACCCTGAATACAGAACCCTGAACTCTTGAGCGATGTTTTCTAATTTTTTCATCAAGCGGCCGATTTTCGCCAGCGTGCTGTCGATCATCATCACGTTGGCCGGCGGTGTGGCGCTGTATACGCTGCCGATTGCGCAGTATCCGCTGATTACGCCGCCGACGATCGAGGTTTCGGCCAACTATCCGGGGGCCAACGCGCAAGTGGTGGCGGACACGGTGGCGGCGCCCGTGGAGCAACAAGTGGTGGGTGTGGAAGGCATGTTGTACATGTCGAGCCAGTGCACGAACGACGGGACATACGTGCTGACGGTGACGTTCCACAACGGCGTCGATTTGAACATGGCCCAAGTGCTGGTGCAAAACCGCGAGGCGCTGGCCGAGCCGATTTTGCCCGACCTGGTGAAGCGCCGCGGCATTACGGTGAAGAAGAAATCGCCCAGCACGCTGATGATTGTGAATTTGTTTTCGCCTGACGGCAGCCGGGACAATTTGTATTTGAGCAATTACGCCACGATCCAATTGAAGGACGAATTGTCGCGGCTGGACGGCGTGGGGGATATTGCGTACATCGGCCAGCGCGATTACAGCATGCGGCTGTGGCTCGATCCGGAGAAAATGGCCACGCTCAATCTCTCGGCCAACGACGTGGTGCAGGCCATCGAGCAACAAAATACGCAGGTGGCCGCCGGGCAAATCGGCCAGCCGCCGGTCAACACGGGGCAGACATTTCAATACACCATTTCGACGATGGGTCGTCTGGCCGACCCCGACGAATTCGCGGACATGATTTTGAAGGCCGACACCTCGGGCCGCATTGTTCGGGTGCGCGACGTGGCACGCATTGAGCTGGGGGCGCAGGGTTATGATCAAACATGCCGGCTGGATGGGCGGCCATCGGTGGCGCTGTCGATTTATCAGTTGCCCGGTTCCAACGCGCTGGATATTGCCCAGCGCGTGCGGACTAAGATGGATGATTTGAAGAAACGGTTCCCCCAGGGGATCGATTATTCCATTGTGTACGACACCACGCCGTTTATCGACGAATCGATCAGTGAGGTGTTCAAAACGTTGCGCGACGCCGTGGTGTTGGTGGCGATTGTGGTCTTGGTGTTTTTGCAAAATTGGCGGTCGGCCATTATTCCGCTGATTGCTGTGCCGGTGGCGATTGTGGGCACGTTTGCCGTAATGGCGGCGATGGGCTTCAGCTTGAACAATCTTACGCTGTTCGGACTGGTGTTGGCGATTGGCATTGTGGTGGACGACGCCATTGTGGTGGTGGAAGCGGTGGAGCACCACATTGAAAACGGATTGTCGCCGCAAGATGCGACCATTAAGGCGATGGAGCAGGTTTCGGGACCGGTCATTGCGGTGGGTTTGGTGTTAAGCGCGGTGTTCATTCCCTGCGCGTTTATCAGCGGCATTATGGGACAGTTTTTCCGGCAGTTTGCGCTGACGATTTCGGTTTCGACGGTGATTTCGGCGTTTAATTCGCTCACGCTTAGCCCAGCGCTCACGGCGTTATTATTACGGCCCCGAGATAAACATGCCGCGCCGCCGCTACCCTGGCCGGCGTTTGTGATTGCCGGCGCGTGGGCGGGGTGGGAGTTTTTATCCAAGTGGTTGGCGGCGGCGGGGAACCATTTGCCGATTGAAATTACGGCCACCAGCGCGCCGTGGATGGCGGCGGCGTTGGGGGCGGCGGGTGGGGCTGTGGTGGCGTGGCCGCTGAACAAGGTGTTCGGCTTCGCTTTCCGATGGTTCAATCGCGGGTTTGATTATACCTCGAGGTTTTACACGTGGACCGTTGGCAAACTGTTGCGGATTTCGCTACTAGCGCTGGCGGGTTACGGGTTCCTGTTGTACCTGACGTATGTCGGCTTCAATGTGGCGCCTAAGGGATTTATTCCGTCACAAGATAAGGGTTATTTGGTCGTCAATTTGCAACTGCCTGATTCGGCCTCGGTGGGCCGCACCGAGCAAGTGATGGAGCGGATTGAAAAAGAGGCCATCGAGATGCCGGGTGTCAAACATACGGTGGGGATCTCGGGCCAATCGATTTTGCTGGGGGCGAATTCGCCGAATTTCGGTTCGATGTATGTGATGCTGGACGATTTTCACGATCGGTTATCGCCCGGTTTGTCGGCCGACGCGATTGCCGCTCAGCTCCAGGAAAAACTGCAGAGCGACGTTACCGAGGGAATTGTCAATGTGCTGGGCGCGCCGCCGTTGGAAGGTCTGGGCAACGTGGGCGGCTTCAAAATCATGATCGAAGACCGAGGCAACAGCGGCTTGCAAGGGCTGCAAGACGTGGCCGATGCGGTGGTCGCCGACGGATTGCAAACGCCCGGTTTGCGCGACGTATTCACCAGTTTTCGGGCCAACACGCCGTGGTTGTATTTGGATATCGATCGGACGGCGGCCAAAACGCTGGGCGTGTCGATGGCGGAAGTGTTCAACACGCTGCAAGTGTATTTGGGCTCATTGTACGTGAACGATTTCAATCTGTTTGGCCGCACCTGGCAGGTGAACGTGCAGGCGGAGAAAGATTTTCGCCAGCAGATCGACGATTTGAAGCAGCTGAAGGTCCGCACCGACCGGGGTGCAATGGTGCCGTTCGGCTCGTTTGCCCAGGTGCGCGACATTACCGGGCCGGCGCTGATCAACCGTTACAACATGTATCCGGCGGCGCCGGTTAACGGCAGCGCCGATCCAGGCGTCAGCTCCGGGCAAGCCATCGAGATGATGCAGGACGTGGTGAACAAAAACTTGAGTTGGTCGATGCGCTCCGAGTGGACGGAACTGGCGCTGTTGCAATTGCAGACGGGCAACACGGCGATGATGGTATTTTTGCTGGCCGTAGTGCTGGTGTTTTTGGTGTTGGCCGCGCAATACGAAAGCTGGTCGCTGCCGCTGGCCGTGATTTTGGTGGTGCCGATGTGCTTGTTGTGCTCGATTGCGGCGGTGCTGTTTGCGAAGCTGGATATCAACATTTTCACGCAGGTGGGCTTTGTCGTGTTGATTGGGCTGGCGTGCAAAAATGCGATTTTAATTGTGGAATTCGCGCGGGCGCGGCGGACAGGCGGAATGAGCCGGTTTGACGCCACGCTAGCGGCTTGCCGCTTGCGATTGCGCCCGATTGTGATGACGTCGTTTGCATTTATCTTGGGTGTGGTACCGCTGGTGCTGTCGGTGGGGGCCGGAGCCGAAATGCGGCGCACGTTGGGCACCGCCGTGTTCGGCGGCATGTTGGGCGTGACACTGTTCGGAATTTTCCTAACCCCGGTGTTTTTCTACGTGATCGAGGGAATCAACGATGTAATGCGCCGCATCCGGCGCTGGCGGGAAGGGGAGCCGAAAGACCCCAGAGAGCCGAAGGATCGCGCCCCTGCGACGCCGTCGAGCAAGCCCTTAATTCAGCGGCCGGTGCAGGAGGCGCTGGTTACGGTGGTGGAGGCAGGCGGACACTAAGCGACGGCAATTTTTCATGAATGGCTTTTGTCTTGGTCGGCTGGCGGCAATCCTGTTTGCCATTTTCGCGATTGTCGTTTTAGCTGCTCTTAGCGCCGCCGCGGAACCGAACCAATCGGTGACACCAACACCGAAGCCGACCCGCGAAGATGTCATTGCGGCCATGCATTCCTTCGATGCGGCCAACGATTCGGCGACAGCAACCAGCCGTGTCGATTGCAGCACGCTCGCGGGTAAAGTGATGGCCGGATATCAAGGTTGGTTTACGTGCGCAGGCGACTCGGCGGAGTTGGGGTGGCATCACTATCAATCGCACGGGGAGTTTCGGCCGGGCCGGTGCAACATCGATTTTTGGCCTGACGTCAGCGAATTGGACGCCGATGAAAAATTCGCCACGCCATTTCCACACGCCGATGGGAGCGTGGCCTACGTGTTTAGTTCCGATCAGGCGAAAACCATCCTGCGGCATTTCCAGTGGATGCAGCAATACGGTTTGGACGGCGTGTTTGTGCAGCGGTTTGTGGTGGAAACCATTCCGCCGCTAAATTTGCGGCATTGCAACACAGTGTTGAATTCCTGCCGCGAGGGGGCCAACCGTTACGGCAGGTGCTACGCGGTGATGTACGATCTGTCGGGCGTTCAAGCCGGCGGGATGCAGTCGGCCATCGACGATTGGAAGCTGCTGGTCGATAAAATGCGCATCGGCCACGATGAGCGAGACCACGCTTATTTGCATCACGGCGGCAAGCCGGTGGTGGCCGTGTGGGGCGTGGGGTTCAACGATCATCGGGCTTACACGCTGGCCGATTGCGACCGCTTTATCAATTTTTTGAAGAACGATCCAATCTACGGCGGCAACACCGTGATGGTTGGCGTGCCGACCGGTTGGCGAACGCTGGATCGCGATACTACTGCGGACCCGGCGTTGACGGCCACGCTGCTCAAGGCCGATATCATTAGCCCGTGGACTGTAGGGCGATATTCGACGCTGGAAGGCGTTGACAAGCATGCCCAGCACGATATTCGGCCCGATATCCAATGGTGCCGCGACCACGGCAAGGAGTATTTGCCGGTGGTATTTCCCGGATTCAGTTGGCACAACATGAATCCGAAATCTCCTTCGGACCAAATTCCCCGGCTGAAGGGAGAGTTTTTGTGGCGGCAGTACGTCGACGCCAAGCAGGCCGGGGCCACGATGATTTATCAGGCCATGTTCGATGAAATGGATGAAGGGACGGCTATTTTCAAATGCACGGGGGACCCGCCCGTGGGTGAGAGCAAGTTTTTGACATTTGAAGGCTTGCCAAGCGACTATTATCTGTGGCTGGTGGGGATGGGGGGCAAGCTGCTGCGCGGGGAAATTCCACCTTCCGCATACCCGCCGAAACAGCCGGAAACCACACCACCGTCAACACGGTCCAAGGGCAACACATCGCTCGGCGGAGATTGAATCTGGAGTTGTGGTCTGGCATTTGCAGACGCCCGATTTGCGAGAAACCAGGTGGCAGTTCTTTGACAGCACGTTCGATTTGTCATATCTTAATGGCAGTGGGCCGGCGCAAGCGTGGTTTCATTTAGGCAACACGTCTTTTCTACTTCGAAATTCTTTTCACGCTTGTCCGCTTCGCACGACCGAGACCGCATTTCCTTTCGTTACAACCGAGTACACCCGCATCGAGCGGGAACAACCGCGCGGTGCGTTGATTTAGGAATTTGGGTCGATTGAGGTAACTACTCGCCCTGATTTTTTCCAGGCGAGCGGCGGCGTGCGTCGTGTTGACTTGATCTGGCGCATCGTCGTGAGATGAGTTCACGGTGCGCATTGCGCGGATTTTCTTTCTCGGGAGATCGTATCGATGGTCATCCGTTCCAGCGAGACCGGCGGCATTACATCAGCCAATGAAAACGGCAAGCAGGTTCCGTATCCTGGCATTGCGACGACTTGCGACGGCGCGGAAGCCGTGGTGCACGTGGAAATTTACGTGACGCAAGGAGCTGGGGCGTTTCCGATCACCAGCTCCACCACCATGGGCGGCGGATACAACAATGCCGTGATGAACGGCTGGAAGAATTTGTGGGGAGACACGCTGATTTTTGTGGAGCCGGAAAGCGAGCATTCTGCCGCCTCGTTTTGTGAAGGCTTCGCGGCCAGCGGCGGCCGGGTGACCAATTTCACGTCGGGCCAAGGCTTGGTGTTGATGAAAGAAGTCCTGTACACCATTGCCGGCAAACGGTTGCCCGTGGTGATGAACATTGGAGCGCGGGCGCTAACCAGCCATTCGCTCAACGTGCATGCCGGGCATGACGACGTGATGAGCGTGGCCGATTGCGGCTGGGGCATGCTGTTTGGCCGCAACGCCCAGGAAGCGGGCGATTTATGTCTGATTTGCCGGCGAGCGGCGGAAGCCTCGGTCACGCCGTTTTTCAACGTGCAGGACGGCTTCCTCACGACGCATACCGTGGAACGGGTGCGCTTGCCGGAGCCGGAATTCATGAAGCAGTACATCGGCAGTCCCGCGGAAAAGCTGGTGAATTTGATGGATCCGGCCAATCCAATGATGTCGGGCGTGGTGCAAAATCAAGATTCGTACATGAAGGGGAAAATAGCGCAGCGGTGGTATTACGACCGGGTTAGTCCGGCGCTGCGAGATGCCTTCGACGTGTTTTATGAGAACACGGGGCGGCGATACGATTTTGTGCTGCCGTATCGCTGCGAAGACGCGGAGTACATTATCGTCGGCATGGGCTGTTACATGGAAACGTGCGAGGCCACGGTCGATTACTTGCGAAACACGCGGGGCATTAAAGTGGGCTGCCTGACGGTGTGCTGTTTCCGGCCGTTTCCCAGTCGGCAGATTGTCGAAGCCTTGCAGCATTGCAAAGCGTTCACCGTGCTGGAGCGGATGGACGATCCGCTTTCGACCACAGGCAATCATTTAACGCGGGAAATTAAAGCGGCGTTTTGTGACGCTGTGACCGGGCAAAACGGCTTGGAAAAAATCGAACGCATTCCGCAAATTTATTCCGGCGCGGCGGGGCTGGGGAGCCGTGACGTGCGGCCCGGCGATATCATTGCCGTGGTCGAAAACATGCAAGAAGAAGGTCGGGATTACTTCTGCGTGGGCATCGATCATGCACTGGCGCTGAAAGTGACCGAAGACCCCGATTTGCGCGAGACGGGCACATTTTCGATGCGTGGGCATAGCATCGGCGGGTTTGGCTCGGTGACCACGAATAAAGTGATCGCCACGATTGGCGGCGACGTGTTCGGAAAGGACGTGCAGGCGTATCCCAAGTACGGCTCGGAAAAGAAGGGACTGCCGACGACGTATTACCTGACGATTGCAGAGCGGCACATTTATTTGCACAGCGAATTGGAATACGTCGATTTGGTCGTGTTGAACGACACCACGGCCTTATTCAGCGGCAATCCGCTGGAGGGTTTGATCGGCGGCGGGGCGATTGTGATGCAATCGATCTATACCGATCCGCACGACGTGTGGCAGCGCATTCCGGAGCACCACAAAGCCACGATCCGTGAGAAGCACTTGCGCGTGTTTTATGCCGACATGGTGCAAATTGCCCGCGAGGTGGCGTCGGTGGCCGATTTGCAAATGCGCATGCAGGGCATTGTGCTGTTGGGAGCGTTCCTCAAGCTGACCCCCTACGGCCGGCAAAGCGGAATGAGCGACGAGCAAGTGTACGCCGGCGTGGAAAAGGCGCTGCGGAAATATTTCGGCAAGCGCGGTGACCGGGTGGTGCAAGACAATATGAAATGCGTCATGCGGGGCTACCAAGAACTGCACGAAGTGCCGCAGGCGATGATGGAAGAAGCCGTAACGGTTTAAGAAAGTATTTGAACCGCAGAGACGCGGAGGCGCGAAGAAAACAATCAATTTCTGATTTTTCTGCGTCTCTGTGCCTCTGCGGTTCATCGACTGAAGGATTAACAATTCGAGGTTATACATGGCCACGGTAGAAAAAGTGCCGTCGATGAACGAAGCCAATCCGCGTGATCCATACAACAATAATTCGTACGGTACGCTGGTCGATAGCGGTTATAAATCGGTCAAGCTGCCCATTCTTGACGTGAACGATTTCAACGAGCGGATCATTCGCTCTTACGAAGAAGGCACGGCCGAAAAAGGGCTGGCCGCCGATTTATCGGTCGCCCGATCGCTCATTCCGGCGGGCACCGCCACGCTGCGCGACTTCAGTTATATCGCTCCGGACATTCCAGAATACATTCCCAGCAATTGCACCGGCTGCATGGATTGCGTCACGCTGTGTCCGGATACGGCCATCTTGGGGAAAGTTTTAGGCGAAAGCGAATTTGAAAAGCGCGTGGCGGCCATCAGCGATCCAGTGGAACGGGAAGATTTTCGCAGCCAGTGGTCTAAAACCCGCAAGTATTACGAGGGACCGGCGAAGAAAGTCGGCGAAGGCGGGCTGTTTTCGATCATGATCGACCCAAGCAAATGCAAGGGTTGCGCCGAATGCGTGACGGTGTGCGATGATTTGGCGCTGAAAATGATTCCCAAGACCGAACAGGTGATGACGCACGTGCGGAAGAGTCATCGGTGGTTCAAGCAAGTGGGACCGTCTGATCCGCGCTATGTAAACGACAATTTGCTCGTGGACATGATGCTGAAGGAGCAAACGCACATTTACACGGGGGGCGCTGGAAGTTGCGCCGGCTGCGGCGAGGGAACGGCGCTGCGGATGATGTGCGCCGCCACCGGCGCCAAGTACGGCGACGATTGGGCCATTGTCGCGGCCACGGGCTGCAATACGGTGTATACCAGCACGTATCCGTACAATCCTTACCTGGTGCCGTGGACGAATTCGCTGTTCGAAAACGCGCCGGCCATGGCCATGGGCGTGCGCTCCAGGTGGGATCAAATGGGATGGGGCAATAAGCCCATGTGGTGCTTGGGGGGCGATGGAGCGATGTTCGATATCGGCTTCCAAGCACTATCTCGCATGTTCGCTTCCGGCATGAACATCAAAGTGTTTGTTCTCGATACGCAGGTATATTCCAACACCGGCGGGCAAGCCTCGACTTCCAGCTACACCGGTCAGAACACGAAGATGAGCGTGCATGGCAAAGCGATTGCCGGTAAGCAGGAGCGGCGCAAGGAAATCGCGCAGATCGCGATGATGCACCCGCGCACGTTTGTGGCGCAAACCACATGTGCCCATGTGAATCATTTTTATCGCAGCGTGCTAGATGCGTTGGAGTTTGACGGGCCGGCGCTGGTTTGCTGCTACACGACGTGTCAGCCGGAGCATGGTGTGGCCGACAACATGGCCACCGATCAGGCACGGCTGGCCGTTGACACGCGCGCCTTCCCCCTGTTGATTTACGATCCGCGCAAGGGAGATACGCTGCGGGAGCGGCTGTCACTGCAGGGAAATCCAGCGGTGAGTGAAGATTGGTGGACCAACCCGAAGACGGGCGAGGTTGTCGATTTCATCGACTTTGCCCGTAGCGAAGGGCGGTTCGGCAAGCATTTTGACAAGGATGGAAATCCGAGCGAGACGCTGTTGCGAGCCAAGGCCGATCGGCTGGAAAACTGGCACCTATTACAAGATTTGGCCGGTTTGCGCGGCGGAAAAGCGGTTGCGGTCAAAAAGGAAACGGGAGCCAAAGAGAAAGGCGCCTCCAGCGCCCGGAGCCCCGCGAAAGCTGCTGGGCCCGAAACAGCGCCCATTAAGCCCACGGAAATTACGGCGGGAACCGGTTTTGCCAGCAGCGGATACGCTGGCAAGGGGCGAGTGGTCGAGGGCGTATTGCTACCGTGGCTTGTCGCGGGCAGACGAATTAAATATCGCGATTGCCACGCGAACCAATGGATCAGTGGTGTTATCAAGTCGGTCAGTCCTCCGGTGCTGGAGCTCGACGACGATACGGAAATCCACACCACCCACGAAGTGCTGGCCGCAGGCTTTGCGGAAGGAATCATCATGGAACATACGGAGGCTTGAATTCGCTACACACTAACCTGTTGTTTTGTCGGGAGGAGCCCACATGCACGCGTTTGAACGAGGCGAGTTGCTTATTGGCGGTTTGGCATTGCGCCAACTGCATGGTGAATTGGATCGGGAAGAGCCGGCGCTGAATTCCAGCGCCTGGTTGTTGTCCGGAAAATTGCGATTGTCGGCGCAGCATGGCAGTCAATTGGAGTTGGAGCGGCAGTATTTGTTGCGGATTGACGATGGCCGCGAAGGACTGGTGGAGTTGACCAGCCTGACGCCGGCCGATGGCGACTTGGAGGCGGATTTCCGCCCGCGAAGCGTAGCCCCGCGCTCGCTTTGAACACAGACACTGTGTATCCCGGGGATTACAATCCCTGGGCTTGGACGCTGCTTTTAAGGCATCTTCCGCCATTTTAGCGGATTTTTGCATGACCGCGCAAAATGCTAGACAATTGGGGGGGGTGCGATGGTATAGTGCCGGCTGATTGAATCGGGTTGCCGGTACCGAGGCGAGGCTCCAGGAATTCAAAATAGGAGCCTACTTGTGAGACGCATCTTAGTTTCCGTGGCGCTGTTCTGCGCCGCTTCGCTTGTTCATTGTCAGGCCGCCTTGCCCGACGTGTTCAACATGCCTGCTGGGCAAACCAGTCTGCTCACCGTGCCGGTGGGCAATCCGGGCAACGCCAATGACCCCGACACTGGCAATGTATATGGCGGTGTGTCGTATAGCTACAGCATCGGCACCTACGATGTCACTGTCGGCCAGCACACGGCATTTCTGAATGCCGTGGCGGCGACAGATACGTACAGCCTTTACAATCCCAGCATGGCGAGCGATGGGAACGTCGCCGGCATTCAGCAGAATGGCTCTTCGGGCAATTACACGCACAGCGTTATCGGCTCGGCCAATCATCCGATTACGTATGTTAGTTGGTTTGATGCCGCCCGGTTCGCCAATTGGCTCTATAACGGCCAACCGACGGGCGCGGAAGGTATGAACACCACCGAGAGCGGTTCCTACAGCTTAAACGGTGCCAATCCCATCAACGTCGGGCGCAACACCAACGCCACGTGGGTCATCCCGACGGAAAACAAATGGTACAAAGCGGCGTAATATGACCCGCGAACCACGGCACAAGGTGGGCCACCGTCGGACAGCCACTACTGGAGCTACGCCACCGGAACGAACACTACGCCCGCTTCAGCCCCGCCAGGAAACACACCCAACACCGCTAACTACGAAGATGACAACACAGGCAACTTCGCCGTTACAGGCTCATCGAGTTACAGCAGCAGTCAGAATTATTTGACCGATGTGGGGGCCTATACCGCCTCGGCCAGCCCCTACGGCACGTTTGACCAGAGTGGGGATGTGTTTCAGTGGAACGAGACGCAGATCGGTTCGTTTCGTGGCTTGCGCGGGGGTTCGTGGGGCAGCAGCTCGTTCGACATGTCATCCTCGTATCGGTACGACATCAATCCGTCGGTTGAGGACCACGACAACGCCGTCGTCGGATTCCGTGTGGCAATTGTTCCTGAACCAAGTACAGCAGTGTTAGCGGGGATTGCCTGTGGTTTGATGATAGCGTTACGCAGGAGGCGCAAGTGAGTGTGGGCCGAAGGCTCAACCTGCGCCAGCTAGGCGTCGCGCACCCTGGTTTCGGACGGGCGAATAACCCGCGTCGTGGGCCAACGGCCCAACCTGCGCTAGCCAGGGGCAACGCCCCTGGATTCGGGGCGCGACAGCGTTTTTGTAAAGCCCCAACGGGGCGCTCTTGCCGTGGCCGGCGATGGGTGAACAAATGCCGTCGATGCGACGAGATCATCACCATTGTGCTGTCGGCGGTTGGCTCAGCGCGCCCCGTTGGGGCTTGATAATAATCTTGTCGATCTTTGATCCCAGGCCGACGTCCCGGCGGCCGGAACTTGGCCTGGGCTAATGCGGGTTGCCCCGTTGGGGCAAACGGTGGGCCGTTGGCCCAACCTGTGATACGCCAGAGGCATCGCCCCTGGTTCGGGGCGCGACAACGTTTTTGTAAAGCCCCAACGGGGCGCTTTGACGGCGCTGGCCGACCACCATAAATCCCACACATAACGCTCATCGAATGATATTTTGTGCCGCTCCAACAGCGCACGGAATTCATCTTGGAACGATTGCCCGCAATGATGCTCTTTTTGTCGACGGATATATTCGATGACATCCTCAACTTTTGACGGGCTCACTGAGAACGCGCCGTAACCGGCCTGCCAATGAAACCCGCGAAAATCAGGCCCCTTGGTTTTGATCCACTTGGATGTGCTGGTTTTCAATTCTTCGACGATCTGGGCCATTGATTTTGTGCGCGACAGATTCAACAGCGCGTGAATATGATCGGCGGTGCCATTCATGGCCAGCGTCGGACAACCGGCGTTTTTCAGGACGGTCGTGCCGTAGGCGAACAGCTCCGATTCAATGGCGGCGCGAATCCATGGTTCGCGGTTTTTGGTGCTGAACATTAAGTGAATCAGAATTGACGATAATGATTGCGGCACGGCGGACCTTATCTTGATACGCGGCAGAACGCCCCCTTGGGGCTTCGAGGTCTATTATGCGCGATTCAGTTCCAGGGGCGATGCCCCTGGCTTTTGCAGGTCGGGCCTTCGGCCCACATGAATCGTTGTTGCAGGTCGGGCCTTCGGCACCACATGAATCGCGATTCCAGGAGTTATAGGAATTTGGAGTCGTGGCGTGGCCAGGTCTCGAATCGGCCTGATTCCCGTTGGTCAAAAAGCTCACAGGACCGTGCTAGGTTCAGGGACTACCCGGCCATCCTGCGTGCCCGCCACGGCGGGCAGGCAAAGAATAAGGCTTGCGCCGCGGCAAGTAGCGTTCGGGCGAAAGCTGTGGCCAGGCCAATCTGCTTTACCCCGGCCCGTGGCCGTAGAGATGTTGGATGGGGGTGGCATGGCCCCAGACGATGTCGTCGACGGGCACGTTGAACACGGTGGAGATTTTTTGCCGCTCAGTAGGGCTGGGCGTCCAGCGGCGCAATAGAATCGCTTTTACGCGCTCCGCTTCCAAACCGGACCGCTCCACCAATTGTTCGAAGCTGATGCTTTGCGAGATGCATAATTCGGCGACGGTTTGCGGCATAAAGCACCTGTTTTTTCACCACGGAGGCACAGAGACACGGAGAGGAATGACGAATGACTAAATTCGAATGACGAATGAATGTCCAATGACTGAATGTCTATATTTCTCAATGACTAAATGATGAAATCCTATTCCCGGATTTTTGGCAAGCATTTAGTCATTTCGTCATTGAGGCTTTTAGGCATTCATCTGTTGTGTTTTCACAATTCTTTCTCTGCGACTCAGCGTCTCCGCGGTTGATTCAGCCCTTCAAAAATCCTCTTTCAGGCCAAAGCGGTGATAGCGGACGTTGCGTGGGTTCATGGTGTGGCCCCAGCTGATTTCCGAGCCCGGCACGCCTAAGGCCGCGGCCAATTTTTCGCGTTCGGCCGGACTGGGAGTCCAGCGGCCGTCGGCAATAGCGGCTACGCGCTCGATCGGCAAGCCCGCGCGGGCCGACAGTTCGTCGAGCGAGATCGCCGTTTCTTCGAGCAGGACATCAATGGTTTTCATGGAGGCAAATTCGTCAATCGGGCTAGGGATTCGGCGGTCGTGCGCAGCACCAGTGTTATTGTAGCAAGTGCCGCGCGCAGAGCGGAACATCGCCCGGTAAACAGTGTTAAGAATACGCCAGGTCGGCAGATTGTCCGGCAGCAAGCCAATCTTTTAATCGCTGCATGCCGGCGATGGTGGATACGTGCGGCTGGTAGCCGAAATCGCGTCCAGCGGCGGCGATATTGAACCAATGGGAACGACCGAGTTGAGCGGCGAGAAAGCGAGTCATCGGCGGTTCTTTGCGGAGCCGCAGGAGCCGATAAGCGGTTTCCATCGTCAGTCCGGCACGCCACGCTTGTGAGATGGAAATGGTTTGTGCGACCGGCGGCAGGCCGGCTAAGGCCAACAGTTGGTCGATCCATTGCCAGCAATTCACCGGTTCGCCTTGACTGATGAAATAGGGTCGCCCGCAAACACGGGAGCCGGGGAGCAATGCGTCGGCGGCCTGCAAATGCGCGGCAGCGGCGTTGTCAACATAGGCGGTATCGATGAGGTTGCTTCCGTCGCCAATGCGGCGCAAGCGGCCGGAACGAGCGCGGGCCAACAGACGAGGCAAAAGGTGGCGGTCGCCCGGACCCCATATCAAATGTGGCCGCAGCGCACAGGTGAGCAAATCGCCGCTGCCGCTGCCGCTGGCGGCCAGCACCGCCTGTTCGGCCAGCGCTTTGCTGTGAGAATAATGGCACAGCCATCGGCGCGTATAGGGAAGCGATTCGTCGTCGCCGTGCTGATCGGTCGTGGTGAACACCACGCTGGGGCTGCTGGTGAACACCAGGCGCTGCACGCCGTTGCGGCGGCAGGCGGCGATGACGTTACGCGTGCCCAGCACATTCACTTCGAAATAATGTTTCCAGGGTCCCCACAGGCCGGCCACGCCAGCGGTATGGAATACGGTGCTTACGCCGCGCAGCGCCGCGCCGATGGCCGCGGGATCGCGAACATCGCCCAGCACAATTTCGACATGCGGGGCAGCGGGGCCAAACAGCCCGGCCCACGAATCGTTTGGCGTGCGGCAAAAGGCGCGGACTCGCTCGCCTCGTGCCAGCAATTGTTGCACGAGGTGGCGACCCAGAAAGCCGGCGGCTCCGGTGACGAGAACGCTCACGTGTTGTGCCCTTGCGATTTCGGCCGGGGGCGGAGCTTGCGTGCGGCCAAACGAGCCAATGCTTCGCGATTGATTTTCACGTTATGTCGGACATCGACTGGGAGCGATTTGCGAATGAGAAAATTTTGGATCATCGTCGTGCAGTCGCCGGCTTGGGCGAGCTTGCGTAAGTCGGCGATCAGTTTTTCGCGCTGCTTCGGTCCGCGCGGATAGCAACCGGGTTGTGGTTCCGCGATGATGACCGGGGTTTGAGCACCCTGTGGGCCGACGCCGACCAATGCCGTGCGAAAGACATCAGGATGGCGGTTAAAAATAGCTTCGCACGGGATAGTGAAGAGCGTGGCATTGGTGCCGTGTGCCGCTGCCGCAACCACACGCTGGGACATACGGCCGCAAAACCAGAAGCGATCGTGTTCGTCCAAATAACCAACATCGCCCAGGCGATGCCAAAAGCTGTTTCCTGTGCCGTCGCGAATTTTTGCTGTGGCGTTGGCTTGCGTTCGAGTGACGTATTCGGTCGTAACCACCGGGCCTCGGACGATGAGTTCGCCGATCTGGCCGCGCGGCAGTTCTTCCACTTCGGCCAAGTCGCGGATTGGCCCATCGGTGATGCGAATCACGCGCCACTGGATGCCTTTGAAGCGGTTGCCCACGCACACGCCGGCGCCTTGCTCGGTGCGGGGCCACGTTTCGCGCAGGACGGCGGAGGCTGAAATCGACGCCACGGGCAAGGCCTCGGTAGCGCCATAGGGAGTATGCATTTCTCCCTGCGGGTGAATGCACGCCGTCATGCGGCGCAGGACGTGGGCCGCAACAGGCGCACCGGAGGAAAAAACGCGGCGTAAACTTGGCAGGCGGAGATGTTCGGCTTCGCAATATCGCCCGACCACGTTCCACACCGCCGGCGAGCCGAACGCCTGCGTGGCATTCCAATCCTTAACGGCCGAAATGATTCGGCGCGGATCGACGCGGGCCGGTCGGGTAACATCCATCCGCGGAATGATGCTGGTGACGCCCATCGCGGCGTTGAACAGGCCGAACAGCGGGAAACAGGAGACATCAACCTCGCCCGGGCGAATGCCGTAAAAGTCACGGATTTCGGTCACCTGTCGATCAAAATTGCCGTGGCGATACAGCACACCTTTGGCGGGGCCTGTGCTGCCGCTGGTGAAGATAATGGCTGCGGGCGTTTCGCCGGTGGAAGCGGCGGTTTTGAAACCGGATTGCGCGGCGCCGCGGCGACGGATGAGTTCCAGCGTTGGGATGCGAGCGAGCCAACCGCCACCAACATGGATGTTGTAACGCGCTTTGGGAAATTGTTTTTGGCAGAGCGCTCGCGCTGCCTGGACGGAGGTCCCGCCAATGAATCCTTGCGGTTGCACTTCGGCCAGCGAGCGAACAACGTTCCGTAGGCCCATGCCAGGGTCGATCAACACTTGCACGGCGCCCAGTTTGAGCAGTGCAAAAACTAACGAAACAAAATCGATGCCCGGACGCATGAGCAACGCAAGCCGCATGCCAGGCTCAATCCCTAAATCGGCCAGCCCGGCGGCGATGTTGGTGCTGTCTGTTTCGAGCTGTGCGAAGGACAGGCAACGGTAACCAGGCGGAGAAATCGCGACATCAATGGTTGCTGCGTGGGTCGCGGTGGCGGCGCGGATTCGCAACGCTTCGGCCACGGCGACAGCACGGGGCATGGTGCGGGCGAAATCGGCTAATCGAAGTGCCACGTTCACCGCAGGCGGTTCCATTCGAGCGAATGGCGAAGCGAGACGTGTGGTCGTCGATTCCATAACATTGCCCGTGCCTTGAAGGACGCTAATGAAAAGATCACTGCAAGTGAGAAGTTAAAGACATCCATCATGTCGTGGTTTTGGATTTCTCGCAATTGGGCCGGTTTGCGGAATTGCCCGACGGGGCTAGAATTGAGTGCCGTGACGGGCCACCCGAATGGAGGAACAGAACTTGCCCAGCTTAACCGTTGAGAATTACGTCAAGGCGATCTATCAAATTTGCGCGGAGCAAAATGGTGGGCCGGCGGGCACCGGCCAATTGGCCGCGGCCCTGGGGGTTTCGCCCGGCACGGTAACCAGCATGCTCAAGACGCTGGGGGAAAGCAATTTGGCGGAGTACACGCCGCATCATGGGGCGCGGCTGACGCCGTCGGGGCACGCTTTGGCGGTGCGCGTTGTGCGGAGGCACCGGTTGATCGAGTTGTTTTTAGTGCGGACACTGGATCTGACTTGGGATGAAGTTCATGAAGAAGCTGAACACATGGAGCACGCGGTCAGCGATTTGCTAATTGATCGGATCGATGCCTATTTGGGCTACCCCGACTCCGACCCGCACGGCGATCCGATTCCGCGGGCCGATGGCTCGGTAGCGGCGCCGACGACGCACAGCTTGGCTTCGTGCCGCGAGGGGGAACGCTTCCGCATGGTGCGCGTATTGGACCAATCGCCGGAGTTTTTGCGTTATTTGACTACGGCGGAACTTTTGCCGGGCACGCAAGGGCGGGTGGTGGCCAATCGGACCGAAGCGGGCTTGCTGTCGGTCGAAGTGGCCGGGCAAGTGACTTCGCTGGGGCGCGACGTGGCGGAAAAACTTTTGGTGGCGCGGCCGTAATCTCGTCGCTACCGTTGATTGCGTTTTGCTGGAACTATCCAACCACCGGGGCGTGGCCCAGCACCCGGCGACACATGGAAAGCTGACCGGTATGCGTGCCCTCGTGAACGGCCAAGAAGGCGAACATCTGTCCATAATTTTGTACGAATGGAGGCAGGCCGGCGGGAACTGGCTTCTCGAAATCAGCATCGGAGAGCGTAGCGATGCAATCGAGCAAAGTTGACCGGCGCTCGCGGCGGAAATTTAGCACCTCGTCCGGCGGCGGATAGTCGGCCGGATTGGGCGAAGGTTTGGACGACCTGCCGAACTTTTCCGCGTATCCAGGTTTTTCCATCGACTTGGAAAAAAAGACTCCCAAAATGCGATTGTCTACGAAGGCCACATGACCGGCGATCCACAAGGGATGGTTTGCCCCGGGAAATAATTGGCGGGTCCATTCTTCCGGCGAGGTGAACGCGGAGAGCATTTGATCGCTCAATTGCCGAATGACCTGAAGTTGCCAAACGATGCGTTGTTTAAGGTCCATTCCAGAAGCTCCATGTGAAAAAAAGTCGTTGGTACTATCGTAACGGTTTAGCGGTTTGACGGCATGCCCCATTGGCCGTAAAACAATGGTAGTGGCGCGGCGGCTTCGGATGAGAGGCCCCCGCAATGGAGGCCTGTGAACCTGGTCAGGGTAGAAATACAGCAGCCATAAGCGGTCACCTCTTTGTGCGGTGGGCCTCTCATCGGAGGCCGCTTGGAAAGTGCGATGGCTCGGCAACGACGGGGCAGACGACGGGGGCGAAATAAATTCGAAGCGACAGATTCAATCGATCAGCATGGCCGATGAAATCACCACGGACGGTTTGGAGCAAGAAGCCGCTAGGCGGACTAGCGGCGAATATGTGGTCATCGCCCGGCGGTATCGGCCGCAGACGTTCGCGGAACTGATTGGCCAAGAGCACGTGGCCCAGGGCTTGGCGGCGGCGATTGCGGCCAGCCGCGTGGGCCACGCCTATTTATTTACCGGGGCGCGCGGGACCGGAAAAACTTCGGCGGCCCGCGTTCTGGCGAAGGCGCTGAATTGCGAGCATGGCCCGACGCCGACGCCTTGCAATCAGTGCGATATTTGCTCTTCCATTACCGCAGGCGACGACATGGATGTGTTGGAGATCGACGGTGCCAGCAATCGCGGCATCGACGAAATTCGCCAACTACGGCAAAACGTGAATGTGCGGCCCAGCCGAGCGCGGTTCAAAGTGTACATCATTGACGAAGTGCACATGCTGACCGAACCGGCCTTCAACGCGCTGCTCAAGACACTGGAAGAGCCGCCGGAGCATGTGAAGTTTATTTTTTGCACGACCGAGCCGGAAAAAATCCCGATCACGATTCTTTCTCGCTGCCAGAGATACGATTTTGCCGGCATTCAGACGAAGCAAATTGTCCAGCGGCTAAGGCAAATTGCCTCCGGCGAAGGGGCACAAGCAGAACCGGAAGCGTTGGAGATTTTGGCCCGGCGAGCGGCAGGCTCGATGCGCGACAGCCAATCGCTGTTGGAGCAATTGCTGGCGTTTGGATCGAAACAAATCAGCGTGACCGACGTGCATCGCCTGCTGGGCACCGCCGGCGCGGAGCGGATCGCCGGCTTGGCGACAAAACTAATTGCCCACGATGCTGCAGGAACGCTGGCTGAATTCGATCGAGCGGTAACGGAAGGGGTGGACGTGGGGCAGTTGCTCGATCAATTGCTGGGATACTTCCGCGATGTGATGGCGGCGACGGTTGGCTGTCCGGCCGATGCGCTGTTACACATTTCGGCGGGGGAAGTCGCGGCCGTGCAAAGCGCCGGTCAGCGATTGGGGCTGGAGACCACTTTAGCCGTGCTGCAAATTCTGGATCAAACGATTTCTCGGCTGAAGTATTTGACGCATCCGCGCACCGTGGCGGAAATCGCCTTGGTGCGAATTTGCAAGTTGGAAGATCTTGACGCCCTGCCGCAACTCATTTCTCAAATCCGCGAGGGATTGCCGGCGATACCTGAAGGAACCGCTGCCAGCGCGACTGCCCAGCCGCTGGGATCCGCAGCGGCGTCAAAAAAAAAGTATGATGAGCCGGTAGAGGGAACGAAATCTACTAGCTTGGGGGGAACTGCGCTGAGATCGGCTTTCGTCAAAGACGCGGCTGTCTCGGATAACACATCCGCCGTCGGTTCGACGGTTCTAGCCGGTGATTCACAGGGAAATGGTAAAAGCCACGCGCCGCCGGCTGAACTAGGGGAACAAAGCGCACCGACGGAAGAATTTACCCGGCGGACCTCACAAATCAGCGATACCTCCCAGGGTTCGACTTGGGATATCTGGCAATTGGCCGCGGAACAATTGGGAGGGTTAGCAGGCGAAAAGGCGATGCAGGCCGAAAATGCTGCAATTTGCGCGCCGAATCAGCTAGTAGTTACATTTCCTAAAAGGTATAATTTTTGCAAGCAGTTCTGTGAGCGACCTGAAATCGCTCAACAATTGCGAGACAACTTGTCGCGGTTGGCAGGCCAAGAACTACGATTGGAGTTTCGGTTGAATGACGACGAGCCGCATCAACCGGAGGGGCCGCAAAAAGTAGTCAATTCGCGGCAGCGAATGTACGAAGCTTGTCAGCGGACTTTCGTTCGGCAAGCGATGGAGTTATTCGACGCCTCTGACCCAAGGTTTGTTTAGACGCTGACAGCGAACGGATCCCGACGATTCGCCTTCGCTTTCCAACCTGGAATAAAAAACACGGCTCGCAAATACACAATATTATGTTCAAAGGTCTTACCAATCTAGCGTCGCTGATTAAGCAAGCTCAGCAGGTTGGCAGCCGCATGCAGGCCATGAACGACGAGCTTAAAACTCGCCGCGCCACCGGCAAGGCAGGCGGCGGCATGGTGGAAGCGGAAGTCGATGGGTTGGGTCAAGTGCTGCGCGTCACCATCGATCCGTCGTTGGTGGAACGCAAGGATCGCGAATTGATGGAAGATTTGGTTCCTGCGGCGGTCAATGCGGCGATTGCCAAATCGAAGGAACTCCACGCTGAAGTGCTGCGTGGTTTGACCGATGGCATGGATTTGCCAGGATTGAAGGAAGCGTTGGCCGCCGCGGCCGACGTGGAATCGACACCCGGCGTCCAATCGAAACCGACTTGAAACTTCAACCATTTTGAAAGTTGTACTGTTGAACCTTGATTACCCAGTCCGTCACCAAGCTGATCGAGCAACTGGCCAAGCTGCCAGGCATTGGGCGGAAAAGCGCGGAACGACTGACTTACCATTTGTTGCGAGTTTCGAAAATCGATGCGCTGGCCCTGGCGGATGCCATTCGCGATGTGAAGGAGAACGTTCGCTACTGTAAAACGTGCTTCAATCTGTCGGAAAGCGACGAGTGCGAAATTTGCCGCGACCCCAAGCGTGACCGGCGGTTGTTGTGCGTGGTTGAGCAGCCTCGCGATTTGATTGCCCTGGAGCAGCCGGGAACATACAAGGGGCTGTATCACGTGTTGTTGGGCCGGATTGCTCCGCTGGAGGGAATGGGCCCCGAGCAGTTGACCATCGAGGGGTTGGTAAATCGGGTGAGAAGCGGCGAATTTAAGGAAGTGATTATGGCGACCAATCCGACCCTGGAAGGGGACGGAACCGCGCTGTTCATTTCGCAGCAGTTGGCGGGGTTTCCCGTAGAGATTACGCGGCTGGCCCGCGGCATTACCACTGGCAGTGTGTTGGAATTTGCGAATAAAGAAATTTTGGCCGATGCCCTGTCCGGGCGACAGAAATTTTAACCAAACGTGGTAGAGTTATGGTGGCGGGAGAGTGTATATGAGGTTGATGCTAAACCGCAAGCCGATGGATGATGGTGCGAGATTGAGTTTCCCGAATCCTGGATCCTGAACTCCGAACCCTGTCCCCTGAACCCCGTTATGCGACTTTCCTTCGGACAAGAGCTGCGGATGGTCCAGAAGCAAATTCTGGCGCCGCGGATGATTCAGTCGATGGAAATTTTGCAACTGCCGATCCTGGCTTTGCAGGAGCGGATCGATCAGGAAATGCAGGAAAACGAGGCGCTGGAATTGCAGGAGCTTGATCCGGATTTGCCGGAGGAGCAAGCGGCCGAGCAGGAAAACCCCGACGCCCCCACGGTCGAAGAGCGCGAACTGGTCGTCGACGAAAAAAAGAACAACGAAGACGATTTTGAACGCCTGCTGCAACTCGACGAGGAATGGCCCGACCACTTCGAGGAGCGTAGCCGTCCCTCGGCCTCGCGCATGGAAGAGGAAGGGGAGCGCAAGCACGATGCCATGGCCAACGCCGTGGATCGGCCGGAATCGCTCAACGATTATCTGCACCATCAACTTAGTTGGTTCGAGATTGATCCGACGGTTCGCCAGTGGTGCGACCGCATTATTTACAATTTAGACGCCAACGGCTATCTGCAAGGCCGCTTGGAAGATTTTTTAGAGCCCGATGCGCCGCCGGCGCAGTTGGAATTAGCGCGGCAGGCGCTGTCGATTGTGCAAAAGCTGGATCCGCCGGGGGTGGGCGCGCGCGACCTGAAAGAATGCTTACTGTTGCAACTTGTTCCGGGAATGGAAAAGTACGAGCAGTTGAAAACGCTGATTTCCAATCACCTGGAAGATTTGGAGCACAATCGGCTGCCGCAGATCGAGCGCAAAACCGGTTACTCACTGGAGCTAATTAAAGAAACGCTGGAGCATTTGCGGCATCTCAATCCCAAGCCGGGGGCCGCGTTCACTTCGACGTACGTGCAGCCGGTGGAGCCGGACGTGTTTGTGGAATTGGGCGAGAACGGGAAATATAAAATCCGCTTGGAAGACGGCCGCACGCCGAATTTGTTCATCAGCCCCTATTATCGCAAATTGCTGTTAAGCCCCGACACGGATGAAAAAACGCGGGAATACATCAAGCGGAAAATCAACGCCGCGCAGTGGCTCATCGAATCGATCGAACAGCGCCGCAACACGCTCACCCGAGTGTCGCAGGCGATTGTCGATCATCAAACCGAGTTCCTGAACAAAGGTCCGGAAGCGATCGAACCGTTGAAAATGCAGCAAATTGCCGACAAGGTAGGCGTGCATGTGACGACGGTCAGCCGGGCGGTGGATGATAAATGGATTCAAACGCCGCGCGGCATTTTTCCGCTGAAGCGGTTTTTTGTGGGTGGCACGGTCAGCGCCGCTGGCGAAGAAGTCGCCTGGGACACCGTGCGGATGAAATTGCAGGAAATCATCGACAAGGAAGACAAGGCCAACCCGCTTTCGGACGATGATTTGGTCAGTGAGTTGGGCAAACACGGCCTGACGGTCGCCAGGCGCACGGTGACCAAGTACCGCAAGGCGATGAACATTCCCAGTTCGCGCCAGCGTCGAGATTGGACGGCGACGGCGCGCGAGGCGCCGAAGGAAAATGGTTCGCCCGCAGTGGAAGCTCTGCCGCCGTTGCCAAATGGTTTACCGGTGGGGCCCCAGGGCAGTCCGCCGCCAGCGGAAGCGACCCATCAGGAAACATCAAGCAGCAGTAATTCGGCGGCTAACCCGCAGCCAACGCCGCTGGACGGAGACTCGCCAATTCAATTCGGATGATCGATTGCATCTGCTGGCATTTATTCTGGCATTTCAAGTTGTTCCCAGCGTTGTAAACTCATCCTAGGCTCTTGTAGAGCAACCGCATGCGATGTCCTTATTGCCGAGTGGATAACGACAAGGTGATCGATTCCCGCACGGGGCAGGACGGTTTTGCCATTCGTCGCCGCCGGGAATGCGTGCATTGTAATCGCCGCTTCACTACCTACGAGCGCGTCGAGGAGCCGGTGATCAACGTCGTGAAAAAAGACGGCGTGCGGGAGCCATTCAATCGTGAAAAAATTAAATCGGGCTTGCTCAAAGCCTGTTGGAAGCGCCCGGTGAGCGATGAACAATTGGAAGCCATTGTGACGGCAGTGGAAAACGACGCCTTCACGAATTTCGAGACCGAGGTCGACAGCCATTACCTGGGCAACCTGGTGATGCAATACTTGCGTGATTTAGATCAGGTTGCTTATGTTCGCTTTGCCAGCGTGTACCGCGAATTCAAGGACTTGCGCGACTTTGTCCAGGAGCTGAAGCCGATTTTGGCCGAAGCGAAGCGCGCGCCCAAATAAGCGCGGGCGGCGTTGGCCGACTTCATGCTTCTGCCTTCCAATGTCCGGAGCGGCCGCCAGTTTTTTCTTCCAGTTGCACGCGCTCGATGGTGATGCCGCGCTCGGCGCTTTTGCACATGTCGTAGATGGTCAGCGCGGCCACGCTGACCGCCGTGAGGGCCTCCATCTCGACGCCGGTTTTGCCGGTGCAGGAAACCGTGGCCTCGATGCGGATGAGGCCCGCATCTGGCGGCGCGCCGCGCTCATCGTCGGGAAATGAAAAATCGACCGTCACGCCATCCAGCGGCAAAGGATGGCACAGGGGAATTAAATCGGCGGTTCGTTTAGCGGCCATAACGCCCGCCAGCCGGGACACTTCCAGCACATCACCCTTGGCCAGCT